>JBEKZG010000518.1:0-2976 GCA_049510095.1 Occallatibacter sp. | reverse complement strand
CGGCGAAGGGCAAGGAAGGCGACCAGGAATTCAAAGTAGAGATAGGCCGAGATCAGCACCAATTCGATGACCACGACTCCGTACCACAACTGGTCGATTTGGGCTGAGCTCCCGGCGAGATCGACAAAACCTATAGGCGCCTGGACCAACTCATGAAGTGCGAGCAATAGGTACTCGACGTGACCTTTCTGCGTGAAATAAAGTGCGAGGAGGAAAAGCGCAAGTACCGTGAGCAGGATCGAGTAGACGAGGCGCGGCAGGCGCTCCAGAATCGTATGTATGGACCACAATTGAAGTGAGCGGCTGAGGTCGTCGGGATTGCCCAGGCGCAACGTGCGATTCGCAAAGAAGCCGGTGTAGCTTCCAATGCCGGCAGGAATGTAGATGGTTCGCAGAACCAGGATTAGGGACGTCTCGGAGGGGGACAGGTTCAGGTTATAGATGCGGGAGATGGGCTGGTAACTCTCTGGAGAATCTCCGTGCGGTCCCTCCGGGCGAATCGGCTTGCCGTTTGCGAAAACATCCACGTTCGCTGCAAGTCCTGTTTCGCCAAGGTTAATCGATGCGTTGGACGAGACAGGGAGTTCGATGAGTAACGAGACGGGCCCGTGATTGGGTGCCAGCTTTATATGGAGCCGGAACCAGGCAAAGGGCCGCTGGTGTCGCGCCGGAGGCCCTTGGTGGTCCTTCGGACCAGGGTTTCCAGCCGCATCGGGTTGGCCGGCGGGATGATCTTCATCCGGAACATCGGCAAAGGAGTCCTGCGCATCTCGAAGCACCCATGTTGAATCGTCGAATTCGGGTGTTGCCGCAGCCGGATTGGCGGTGATGCCCACCCTCCAGTTTTTATCCAGCAGAATGGGGGATCCTGCGCTGCTGGCATCCAGGATGGCTTCGGGCGTAGTGACGGGACTGGCCGGGGCCGGGCGCGCATGAGCACGCGGCCTCAACAAATTCTCAAGTTGAGATCCGGCATGCGGATGGGTCTGCTGGGCAACAAGATGCATCCCAGAGCAGAGAATTACTACAGCGAGCCCAAAGAACTTTTGGCGCAAGACTCCTCCCCGATGCCGCGTGTTCTCCACTTTAATTCAGAGGGAAGGAAGGGCTCAAAAGAAATGCGATTCCAGGTCAATCGCATCGAGACGCTTGCTGAATGAACTGTTCCCATAAGCGAAAACAAGCACCGGTGCAAGCACAGCCAATCCGCGAAGATGCCCCCATCTTTCCCCGGGGTTTGCAGTTCAATTGACGGAAAAGCGCACAATCGATTCATGGCCATCGAAACACTGCAGATCCTTCGATTCCTTCACTTCCTTCAACTCGCAAACTCGCCGGGGAGGAGCCGGTCTGTACGCCCAAAAAATGCGTGCCCCCCACCCCCCTCCCCCCGTTTCTATGAAAACAATAGGGTTACGCGGTATTAAGAAAAATACCCCTTGAAAACAAACAACTTACAACCAGCGCTTTCACAGAAATCCACCGTTTTCAGCGCAAAAACAGCGGTTTTCGGCCCCATCCGAAGCCGTTCTATCGGTCACCGTCCTCTCTTCGGCCGTTTATCGGATCGCCCTCGATACGGCTCTGAAGACGTCGAGGCATGGGCCGGATATCCTGAAGGCCTTGCAGCCGGATTCCGCATTTGGGTGAGATCGAGCCGTCGCGCGGAAATAATCTTCCCACTTGTTGCCAAAGAGGCGGATACTAGCGTCTATACAGTTGAGCGAAGCGGCTCGTTCCCTGTGCATTGTCAATTCGCTGGAGGTGAGGTCATGAGAGCGGACTTTGTAAGCTCGAGAGCAATAACGCTGGCAGGGCTGGCGTTAGCACTGACCACAGGAGTATGGGCGCAGTCCACGCCTTCAAGCACGCCTGCGGCGGGCAGTCCAACTGCGCAGCCAGCGAACGCGCCAACGAACTCCCCCGCGGGAAGCCAGCAGACGAACGGAACGGCGAGCGCACCATCAGCGCCCCCCGCGGCCCAGCCGGCGCCGGGAACAACGCCCGTTGGCGGCGATACACCGGCTTCGGCTTCGCAGGCGCAATCGACGGCGCAGCCTGCATCGGGTGCGGGTCAGACGGACGATAAGAATTCCTCCAGCAAGTCAGGGAAACAGCCCGCTCCCGGAACCACTCCAGTAGGTGGCGATACGGAAGCCGCGGCAGTGGACCCGGAAAAGGTTGTGGAACCGGGCAGCCAGAAGATCAACGTGAAGCCGGGCAGCATTGACGACGTAAGCGCCGTAGGCAATCGCGATATCGGCGCGCGCGGCATGGGCAACTGGTACTCGGTGGACACCGAAATCAAGATGGGGAAGATGTACGCCTCGGAGATCGAGAAGAGCACCAAGTTCATTACCGATCCGACGATTAACGAGTACGTCAACCGCGTTGGCCAGAACATTGTGAAGAACTCCGATTGCAAGGTGCCGTTCACGATCAAGGTCATCGATTCGGACGAGATCAATGCCATGGCGCTGCCGGGCGGGTTCTTTTACGTCAATTCCGGGCTGATTTTGAATGCCGACGAGGAAGCCGAACTGGCCGGTGTGATGGCTCACGAGACGGCCCACGTTTGCGCCCATCATGCGGTGCGCGAACAAACGCGCATGAACTATGCCCAGCTGGGCACAATTCCACTGATCTTCATCGGGGGCTGGACTGGATACGGGATTTACGAGGCCGCTTCGATCGGCGTGCCGATGACCTTCCTGCACTTCTCCCGCGAGTTCGAGGCGCAAGCCGATTATCTTGGCGTGCAGTATATGTATCGCGCGGGCTACGATCCGCAGGCCTTTATCGCCTTCTTTGAAAAAGTGCAGGCTCTGGAGAAACGTAAGCCCGGCATGGTTGCCAAGGCATTCAGTGACCACCCGCAGACACCGGACCGCATCCTGCACTCGCAGGAGGAAATTGCACGGATATTGCCACCCAGGGACGAGTACACCGTGACCACGTCGGAGTTTGACGACATCA
>JBEKZG010000517.1:0-4638 GCA_049510095.1 Occallatibacter sp. | reverse complement strand
CCTGGTATTTCGCGGGCGCATGGCTTGAGGCGATAGGGGTAGGCCGGGGATAACGCCCCGGCCTACCGCACGAAAGACTTTTTCACCAAACAGTGAAGCCGTGCTGTGACGCTTATCGTCTCTTCCAAGGAGTTTTCCGTTCGCCGCGGCGAGTAAAGCCGTGCCCTGTTAGAAAGGGTATCCATGGCTGGGAATTTCCCCGTATGGGCTGCGATTCGGCTTCAACAGGGAATTCAAGCGGAACCGGCATCGTGGCAAACGCTTGAATTGGGAATACAATTTATTGCACGAAACAAGGTAACTTGGAAGACGCTTTAAATTTGCCGGATTGGGCGGCGTCTCCAGGCGCCTGCTAACTGGCGAAAGGTGACACTTCCGCTACGAATGAAATCGAGGCCTCGCATGAGTATCTGCAAAGGCAGGATTCGGGTACTGGGATCACGGACGACGAATCCCGGCTGGCTATTGGCGTCATTGCTCATTGTCTTTCTCGCCCCTCTGGCGTATGGTCAAGCTCCTCCAACAGCTCCGCCTGCACCATCCCCCAATGAGCTGACACCGCACTTACACCGCACTTCAGCACCAATGTCGATGAAGTGTCGCTGGATCTTGTGGTCCACGACAAGCATCACAAGCCTGTCCTCGATCTGAAGCCGGAGGAAGTCGCGGTCACCGATAACGGAACTCCAGTCAAGTTGAATGGGTTTCGGCTGGTGCGCGGGGACTCGGCCTCCGGCCACATGGTCACGCTGGTCTTCGACCGCCTTGAAGGTCCGCTGGCCAAGCGGGCGGATCAAATGGCGGACAAGATTCTCAAAGCGCTCCCCACCGCGGGCTACTCCTTAGCTGTCCTCGATATGGGCGGGCGGCTGCGCCTGCTTCAGGGTTTCACGCAGGATCGGACGGCGGTTGAGCGGGCTGTGACCGTGGCGACCGACAATAACGTTTTGAGGATGACGTCAACCGCGAGCCTGGGCGTGAACATTGCCCAGGACAAAGCGGAGCCGGAACGAGTGAAGGCGGCCGAAGAGGCGGAGAAGAACCTGATTTCTATCGCACGAACGGGCGTGGACGCTTCCGGCAAGCACGTGGACCTGAAGGAACGCGCCAGGGCGCAGACCGTGCTGAAGGCGCTGGAAGACGCGCAGTTGATTGTGCAGGACCAGCACGCTAACCGGTCGTTGGCCGGATTGCTGGCGCTGGTTCGATCGCAACAGCAGATGCCCGATCGAAAAGCCATCGTCTACTTCACGCTGAACGAGCTGCTGGACTCAGGGTCGAAGGAGATGTTGAAGACCATTTCCGGCGCTGCTACCAAAGCCGGGGTGACTATTTATACCGTCGATCTGGATGCAATGAACATTGCGGGGCAGCGTTCCATGGAAAACGCTCTGCTGAACGGGATGCCCGCCTTCAATCCACAACCGAATGCTAACTCGCCATACACCACGATTACGCCGCTACAGCAGCAGCAAGGAACACCGATCGCCGGCACCCCTACGCTAAGCGGCCCATCGTGGGGCCCGGCTCAAGACGTTGCCCAGATGACGGATTTCATGCGCGGCAACAACGAGGACCCAAACCGGTATCTGGATATCAAGAACCCCATCTCGGATCTGTCCAAGAACACGGGCGGCTTGTACATCGATGCGCAGGTCAGCGTCAAAGGCGCTTTGCAGCAGATGGTGGAAGATTTGTCGACTTATTACGAGGCATCGTATGTTCCACCCGTGCAGGAATACGATGGGAAGTTTCGGACGATCGATGTCAAGCCGCTGCGTGTGGGCCTGAGTGTGCAGGCCAAGACAGGTTATTTCGCATTGCCGCCGGGATCGGCGAGCGGAATTCGCCCCTTTGAAGCGCCATTGCTGAAGGGCCTGGACCTGCCGCAACTGCCGTCGGACTTCAAGTTCAACGCATCCATTCTGCGCTTTGGCAACATGCCGGACGGCAACACGAATGCTCTGGCCGTGGAAGTTCCGTTCTCCGGAATCGACGTCAAGGAAGACACGCACACCAATCTCTACTCGGCGCGCGTGGCCATTGTTGCGCAGATCAAAGACAGCGCCGGCACCATCATCGAGCACTTCGCGGAAGACATTGCGCGGCGCGGCGCGCTGGAGACGATGGATCGGGACAAGAGCCTGGCGGTCACGCTCGAGCGGCACTTCATGGAGATTCCGGGCAAATACGTTCTCGAAGTTGCGGTGAGGGATGAGAACAGCGAAAAGATGAGCGCGCAGCGCATCCCGTTTGAGATAGCCGCCGTGCCCAGCGGCCCGGCAATGAGCGACGTGGTGCTGGTGCGCAAGATGGACCCCTACAACGAAGATGCGGACCCGCTGGAGCCGCTGCACTACGAGGGCAACAAAGTCGTACCCAATCTCTCCGGCGCGGTAACTCATGAGGCCAAATCCCTTTCGCTGTTTTTGATCCTGCATCCTGCCCCTAAAGCCACGGCTCCTCCGACGCTCGAGATGCAGGTGATTCGAAACGGCAAGGCGGGGCGCCTGACGCCGCTGCCGCTTCGCGCCGGGGCCAAAGACGCGGTGATTCCCTACCTGGCGACCTTCCAGACCAAATCTCTGGCGCCCGGCAACTACAAGGTGAAGGCCACCATGAATCAGGGAGGCGATTCAGCCTTCCAGGAGATCTCGTTCACGGTGGAGGGCCAGCCCGGCGAGAATGCGGTTGCGTCGACGGCGGGAAGCGGCGTGGGCGCCGCGGCAGCCGCGGATGAAAGCGCGCCCACTCTCGATCTGGCAACCGATCTGAGCGGCAAGCTGGCCATCGCAGCCTCCACCAACCCCAATCCTCCACCCACCCCGGAGGAATCGGATGCCTTGATCGCCGATGCCCGCGAGCGCGCGGTGGGATACAAAGGCGGCTTGCCGAACTTCATGTGCGTCGAAGTGATCAACCGGTCGCTCGATCCCACCGGAACCGGGAGATGGCGGCACAAGGATACGGTTACCGAGCTATTGCGATACCGGGAGCAGAACGAAACCCGCACCGTACTGGAGATCGACGGAAAGCCGGCGGCCAGCACCGATCCCGAAGCCCTGAAAGGGCCCAAGTCTACAGGAGAGTTCGGCGCTGTTCTGGACGCGGTCTTCGAGCCTTCAGCGAAAGCCGAGTTCAAATGGAAAGAGACCGACACGCTGGGAACCGGCACGGTGCAGGTCTTCGACTATCACGTGGACAAGCCGAACTCCACCTTCAGCGTTGAAGGATCGAACGGCTATCTGCCAACTGTGAGCTTCCATGGCAAGGTGTTCATCGATACCGCAACCCGCAGCGTTCGGCGCATCACCCTGGTTGCCGACGATCTGCCCAAGGATTACCTGACGCATGCAACCGCCATCGTGGTGGACTACGACTATGTCTCCATCAACGGAAGTGAGTCAGTTGGTGGGCCGGCACCAGGCGTTGCTGAATACGATTGACTTCCGCAATTACAAGCGCTTCGGTTCCAACGTAAAGATCCTTGACTTCAGGACGGTGCAGAACCCGTAGCCATTCCCCGGCCTAGCCCTTGCGAACCGTCCGTAATGCCCGTGACGGCATGGCCCGCGTTTGTCGCACCGCATGGACAACCGCGAATGTTCTATCCTTATAGCCATGCGGTCAGCTTGTTTTCTGTACCTTGCGCTTGGCCTATATTCCGCGGCGGGGCAAACCTCGAAGCAGGTCCCTTCCGCCTCCGCGGATGAGCTGTTGCGTGGGGGAATCTCCGCTCAGCAGGGCGGCGATTTCAAAACTGCGATTGAGGACTATAGAAAGGCCCTCTCTCTCGACCCGAGACTTGCGGAAGCGCAAGCGAACCTGGGTGCGGCGCTTGCCGCCATTGGGGATTACGACGCCGCGATTGAGGCGGATACACGCGCAATGACTTCCGCGCCCGACAAGACAGCTGTGCGGATGAACCTCGCGTTGGCTTACTACAAAAAAGGCGACCTGGGAGACGCCCGCATTGAATTTGAGGCTGTCCATGCGGCCAGGCCACATGACATTAAGTCCGCTGTGCTGCTCGGTTACACCTACATCAAACTGAACCAGGAAGCCGAAGCCGCCGCACTGCTTTTCCCGCTTGAAAAGGGCCAGGAGTCCAACATGGACTTCGAGTACGTGCTGGGCTATGCGCTGATCGAGTCCGGAAAAGAAGCCGATGGAACTCCGCGCATGGAGAAAGTCGCGCAGGCAACCCAATCTGTGGATGCCTACGTCATTGCCGGACAGGCGCGCATGCAGAAAAACGAGTTTCT
Source organism: Occallatibacter sp. (assembly GCA_049510095.1). Taxonomy (GTDB): domain Bacteria; phylum Acidobacteriota; class Terriglobia; order Terriglobales; family Acidobacteriaceae; genus Telmatobacter. The sequence continues at coordinate 373 of JBEKZG010000517.1, read as the reverse complement.
TCAGGCCCGCGCTGACTTCGACACCGCCCTTGGCTTGAATCCATCGTTTCCTGGACTTTACACCATGGCCGGACAGGCGCGCGATGCGTTGGGAGATACGGATGCCTCTGTGCCCGCCTTCGAGGCTGCCCTACGGCAGGATCCGAGGGACGCCACCGCCAATCTGTACCTGGGAGTGACCCGCCTCAAACAAAGGGACTTTGACAGCGCCAGGCCTCTTCTTGAACTTGCTCTGGAGCTTCGGCCAGGGCATCCGCTGACACGCCTGGAATTGGCAAAGCTGGACGGAATGACGGGCAAGAATGCTGAGGCGGCCACAACATTGGAAGATCTGGAAAAGAACGATCCCAAATGGATCGATCCGCACGTTGAG
>JBEKZG010000516.1:0-2998 GCA_049510095.1 Occallatibacter sp. | reverse complement strand
CGTAATTGGTGAAGACTTTGAAGCTGGCTGGGTCGTTGTATGGGCCGCACTGCGGGAGCGGGCCTGAAACTTCGCCTTCGGAAAGCAAGGATGCGCCTTCCATCACGTGGATGGCGTTGGTGTAGAACTCGCCCACAATGCGGGCTTCGGTTTTGTTTTTGCCGAAGCTGAACATGCCGAGGCCGGGGATGAGTACGACGGGGGGGCTTTGGTCGCGGAGGGCTGGCGAATCGGGGGTGGCGAAAGAGTGGTAGTAGTCGCGGTATTGCTGGCGGTACTCGTCGAGAGAGACGTTGATTTGCTGTTTGAGGGCTGCGATGTCGGCATCGGCGTGCCAGGGAATGAAGAGCGGGCGGATTTTGGTGCGGATGAAATGGTCGGGACACGAGGTGCCGAGGAAGGCCAGATCTTTGGCGTCTTTGGCGCAGACGAATTGGAGGACATCGGGGGCGTCGGTGAAGCTGGAAATCCATCGGTTTTGGGTACTGACGCGGCCGCGCAGGTAGGGGGCGATTTGGATGGCCAGGTCGCGGCGGTTCTCACGGGCGGGGATGGCTTCGCCGCCGAAACGGATGGGGCCTTTGGCCTGGCCGTGGCGCTCGATGAACTGGCCGATTTGATCAATGAGGGTGATGGTGTTGAGGTAGCACTCGCGCTGGGTCTGGCCCCAGGTGAAAAGGCCATGGCCGCCGAGGACAATGCCGTCGCAGTTGGGGTTATCGCGGACGGCGTTGCGCATCATGAGGCCGAGTTCGAAGCCGGGACGCTGCCAGGGAATCCAGACCAGGGAATGCTGGAATTCGCGATTGAATTCTTTCATTTTTTCGAGACCGTTGGCGGAGGCGGCGAGGGCGATGCCCCAGTCTGGATGGAGATGGTCGACGTGCGGGAAGGGAAGGAAGCCGTGCAGCGGGGTGTCAATGGAGGCGGCTACAGGGTTGTTGCGGAAGGCGGCGATGGCATACATGGGGACCATGTCGTCTTCGTGGTCGACGCCCTTGTAGCTGCGTTCGAGAGAGAGGAGTTTTTGCTGGTAGAGCGTGGCGAAGCCTGCGCGCTTGATGCTGCCGAGGTCGCCGCCGGAGCCTTTGACCCAGAGGACTTCGACTGGCTCGCCGGTGAGGGGGTCGATTTCAGTGACTTTGGAGCTGGTGTTGCCGCCGGCAAAGTTGGTGATGCGGAGGTCGGAGCCGAGGAGGTTGGAGCGGTAGCGGAGGAGCTCGGGCTCGTCTAATGCGGCGGCTTGCTGGGGGTCCCAACGGTCTTCAAGGAACTTTAAGGAGGCGGGCGCTTGGGTTGCCTGGGTCATAGATACCACTTTACGGCGGATTGATGAAGCGTAGTTAAGATAGCATGGTGAAAAGCAATAGAGAATCTATTTCTCATGTGGATGATCTGTGCTACAGACTCTCGAATTGGAGAAAACTCGACGGCTAATGATTTTGGGCGACTGTGACGGCGCTGAGCGGGATCTCCAGCGTGCCCGCTTTGCTCTGCGAGGCATCGTAGACGCCAGTTCGCAGGTAGACATCGCCAGAAGGCGTGTCAATCTCGAAGTGGAAGGAAACGCCCTCCGTGCTGGCCCTGGCCCACTGCTCCGGCTTGATGAGCAGGTTGATGTTGCGGCTCTCCCAGTTCAGCGGCTTGGCGTCCTGGCTATAAACCATCAGAACAACTTCCAAGCTCTTTCGTCGCGCACCGTCGGCATCTGGAATCAGCATGAGGCTATCTGCCTGCAACTGGAAGCCGACGCTGTAACGCGTGAGATTGCCTGTCAGTTGCGCATTCTCTCCGGCGCGGGGTACGCCTTCGTTCGGCTGCGCGGCGGAGGGAACTACCTTGAGACGGTAGGGGAGTTCGCTGGCGTTGGGCATGCCACGACCCATCAGCGCAAGCAACGGACTTTTGGCGGGCGCGGCGGTGACTTTCGCGACCTCTCGCTGTGTCTGCTCGAAATAGCTCTTTCGATAGAAGACCTTGTAGTCACCCGGGATAACCTTCACCTCGACCTTGCGTTCCCGTCCCTCTTCTTTGCGGTCGCCGGGAACATAGGCCAGCGTGTAATAGCGTGAGCCGTGATCGGCGGCGTCGGCGATCTCCTGATTGATGTTGTTCTCGTGGTAAGCCTTTCCGCCCGTTTCTTCTGCCCAGCCTTCGGTGTCGGCGAATCGAATGACGCTCTCGGGCATGTGGGAGGGATCGGTAACTCCGCCTGTATCGACGTCTACGCCGAGAGCGTCGATGGGATAGACGGATACCCCCGACGCGGTGAGCTTATCCCTGGTTTCGCGATAGGAATCGAAGTACGGATTGTCCTTGCTGCAGAACGGGAAGTTACCGGCGAGCCAGAAAAGATTCTTTCTGCCGGGGATGCCCGCGAGATAGCGCGCCAGCGCTTGAAGAGCATTAAGTGTGGTCACAAGGTTACCGTATTGATCGAGGATCCCGGTCCCGTGTTTCAAGAAATGCTGCAATGCGTCCGCGCTTTCGCCAAGCTGCTTGTCCCTGGTGTCTTTGGCGGTTTGCAGCATCGCATCAGCTGTCGCCATCAATTCCTGTTGCTCAGCCTGCTGCTGGGCGGCTGATGAAGGCGACGAGGAACGTGAATGTTTGGCGGCAAATTGTGCGATGGCTGCTCGCAGTGCGGACGAATCCTGGTTGAATCCCCAAATCATATGGAATTTTTCGTAGTCGAGAGTGAAGACGCCAATTCGCAGATTGGGCGGCAGCGAGGCCAGGTATTTGACCATCTGCACCTGGGCGTACATTCGCTCGGTGGAGCGCGTGTTCAGCGCATCCAGGAGTAGAACGTTGGTGACGTTGTTCGGAGGCGAGGCGGGAACGTTGGTGAAGGTGTTGGGAGGCAGTGCGGAGGGCGGCGGTGCAGATTCTGTCTCCGCGAAGTTTGGCTCAAAGAAGGCAATGGCCTGCGGCTTGCCGTTTTCGAAAACCTGAAAGTCTTCCTTGCGCAAGTCGGGCACGGCGTGGCCGTTCTTGT
>JBEKZG010000515.1:0-3015 GCA_049510095.1 Occallatibacter sp. | reverse complement strand
GATATCGCGCACGCCATCACCATGCTTGCAGATGTGCTCCGCTGCCGCGTCGTCAGGCGTCATCGGCGTAGTCAGAATGAAATTCGCCTTGCCCTGGCTCATGGCATAAGAAGCGCGTTGCCGCTGGCCCGTTTCCAGTCCACTGTATGCAACCTGCGAAAAGCCGAAGCCCTTGCGGTAGAAATAAGCCGCCTGCCGCGCGTTGCCAACCCAGAATTCAACGTGGTGAATGCGTTTAAGCTTGAGTGGGTTCTCCATTCCATTGCTCTCCCGAATTCCATCTTCGCATATTTTGTTGCTGCTCGGGTGCGTCTATGCAGTGCGAATTCGATGCCGTTTTTCTGGTTCCGGTTTGCGTGTTCTACAATGCACCCGTGCGCATCCTGACCTTCATTGTTCTGGTGCTAGCTTCCTCGGAACCCGTTCCCTTGTGGCAAATCCAGAGCAGCGGCCTCGACACCAACCTGCGCGGTGTCAGCGTCACCACAAACGAGCATTCAGGCAGGCGCATCGTCTGGGCCTCCGGTTCAAACGGAGTCATTCTACGCTCGACCGACGGCTCGACCGACCTGCTCTTGACCGACAACGACAAAGCATGGACGCAACTGCACGTTGCGGGTGGTGAAACGCTCGACTTCCGCGATATCGAAGCATTCGGCGACCGAACCGCCTACCTGATGTCGAGTGGCGATGGCGACAAGTCCCGCATTTACAAAACTACAGACGGAGGAAAGTCGTGGGCGCTTGAGTACACCGATAAGCGTCCCGGCTTCTTCCTCGATGCGTTAGCCTGCGATTCCGAGATTCATTGTTATGCGCTGAGCGATCCGGTCGAAGGCAAGTTTCTGATCCTGGCCACCGGCGACGGCCAAAATTGGAAAGAGTTGTCGCGCAACAAAATGCCACCAGCACTCCCGGCCGAAGGAGCGTTCGCCGCCAGTGGGACCTCCCTCGCCCTCTGCAATGAAGATATCTACTTCGCCACCGGTGGTCCCGCCGCCCGCATTTTCCACTCCGCCGATCGCGGATTCTCCTGGGCCGCAACCGAAACTCCCATGGCGAGCGGCAACGCGTCGAGCGGAATCTTCAGCGTAGCCTGCCACGCCCACAGCCTAGTCGCCGTAGGCGGCGATTACAAAGAACCAGCCAGCACAACTAAAGTGGCCGTCTACTCCAAAGATTCCGGCTCCCATTGGCGCATGGCCGAGCAGCAACCCGGAGGCTATCGCTCCGCAGTCGTATTTCTATCCGACAACGATCTCGCAGCGGTGGGTCCCAACGGTACCGACATCACCCACGATGCTGGTGTTCACTGGACGCACACCGGCACGCTCAACCTGAACGCCGCCAGTTCTGCCGCCAACCAGAGCTGGGCCGTCGGCCCCAACGGCACGATCGCACGCTTCAATCCGCATTTGCCTTGAAATGGAGTACCTCTTGCACAAACTGCGCGGCAAATGCACTACTGTGTGTCTTTTGATGTCACATACGGGGATACAATTTTGGCGTTATCGTTTGCATCCGAGCGCCGCGCCGCAAAGCCTCGGGCCATGCCGCGATTCTGGCATGTGGCAAATCTTCCTACGGAGAGAACTTTGAACCTACGGATTCATTTGTCTCGAATTGCCCGAATCGCCGTCGCGGTCGGCGTTTTTAGCGCGGCCTCGCTTTCCACCGCCTTCGCCCAATCGCTCGATGACACGGAAGCCCGCAATCAGGAGACTTGGCGCGAAGCCATCGCGCAGACCTCGGTACCTGCGGAGGGTTGCTATCAGGCCTCTTACCCCAGCCTGACGTGGAACAAGATTGAATGCACAGTCGCGCCCAACATTCCCTACAGGCCGCGAACCGGGAGCATCAGTCAAACCGTAGGCGCCGGCAATGATTATGCCGCCAAAGTCACCACCGGACTAATCAATGAAACCACAGGCTCCTTCCCTGCGATCAAGGGAGTGAAGACGGAAACGGGTTCGCTTGGGCCGAATGATTACTCACTTCAGCTCAATTCGAACTTCATGAAAACCGCGGCCTGCAATGGCGCGAGCGACCCGGCCAAGTGCAAGGATTGGGAGCAATTCGTCTATTCCTCGGGCTACCAGGAAGCATTCATGCAGTATTGGCTGATCCATTACAACAACCGCTGCCCTGATGGGTGGTTCAGCTACGGAAGAGATTGCTACACGAACAGCAATGCCGTGTTCGCGCCTCAGGCTGTGATCACCGAGCTTGAGAAGCTCAAACTGTCAGGTTCAGCGACAAAGGGTGGAATCGATGCACTGGTGTTCACCGCGGGAACAGAGGCGTACAGCACCACAGGAACCGATAGCGTCGTCGATCTTGCGACCGCCTGGAAGGAGTCGGAGTTCAACATAATCGGCGACGGCGACGCTTCGCATGCCGATTTCAACTCGGGATCCTCGGTGACCGTGAAGGTCGCGGTGTCGAATGGGACAAAGGATGTGCCGACCTGCGCGTCAAAGGCGGGCACGACAGCCGAGACCAATAACTTGAATCTGCGCAGCTGCGCCGGCAAGGCAGGCGCCCAGCCCTATATTGAGTTTAGCGAATCGAATTGAGGCGGCCGCAACGGCGGCTCATGATCGACTTGCGGGGGCCGAGGGATTTCTTCCTCGGCCTCACACTCTGCAAGTTGCGCTGGTCCTAGCGCAGCTCTAGCGAAACCAATTCCCCCACGTTCTTCCCGACCGCCCGATAGTTCACCGACACCAGCCGGTTCGTCCACTCGCAGGAAAACTGGTCCTCTCCAATCACCGGCAACGATTTGTAATCCGCAGCATGCATCTTGTAAGTCGTCATCCCGCTCAAAATCGTAACCGTAGCTTCGGGAGCCTTCGAGCAATCGCTGCTCACAATCTTGCCTTTCAGAAACAGCACCGGCCCAGTCGCTCCAGGCTTCGCGGGCGCAGGTTTCGGAGGCACATCCGCATCCTCATCTTCACCTTCATTTTTGGCAGACGCCGCGCTCGCACCCTTCGCCGCCGCGCCGGTCCCCGC
>JBEKZG010000514.1:0-3017 GCA_049510095.1 Occallatibacter sp. | reverse complement strand
AAACGCGGCATCAGAAGCAAACGGCTCAAAGCCGCCCGCGACCAAACCTATCTCCTTAAATTAATGCGCATTTGATATGCGTCGGCCCTGCACCAGATTCAGGTGAATCAAGGCCGGCCATTGATCCCAACCCGCATCCGTGCAACGGAATTGCCCCCTACAGCAGTATGGGTTTGACCCGCTTCGGTCGAGGGCACTAGCTTGGTAGAGTGCGGGCTATGGTTCCCCGAGCCACAATAAGGAGATTGGATGCAAAGCGGAGTTTTTTGCTGGTCACAGCGCGAAATTCGTTGCCGGAGTCGCTATGGAGTTTTGGCGCTGCTGGCTATGGCCATCGCCTTTGCAAACGCGAAGGCGCAGGATTTAAAGAGCTTCGAGCAGAGGATCACTACCAAGGTGCTTCCCAACGGGCTCACTCTGCTTGTGTGCGAACGGCATGACGCTCCGGTCTTCAGCTACTCCACGTTTGTGGACGCGGGCGACGTGAACGACCCCTCCGGCGAGAGCGGTCTGGCGCACATGTTTGAGCACCTCGCCTTCAAAGGAACCAGTCAGATCGGTACCAATGACTACGCCGACGAGAAAGTGGCCCTCGCCAAGGTGGAAGCTGCGAACAATGCCTACGAGGCCGAATATCTGAAGGCCGTGGGACGCGACGAAAGGAAGGTGGACGAACTGAAAAAGGCGTTCCTTGCGGCCCAGGCGGAGGCTCACAAGTACGTAATTCCGAACCAATTCACTGACGTAGCCGAGCGCAACGGAGCGGAAGGGCTCAACGCCGAAACCGGCCTCGACAATACCATGTTCTTCTGGTCCATGCCGGAGAACCGTCTGGAGCTTTGGGCGTGGATGGAAAGCGGCCGCCTTTCTGACACCGTGCCGCGCGAGTTCTATAAAGAGCGCGACGTGGTGATAGAGGAACGGCGCATGCGCACCGACTCGAATCCCATTGGCCGACTCATGGAGCAGTTTCTGGCAACTGCCTACGTGGCGCACAACTACAAGCGGCCGAACGTTGGCTGGTACAGCGAGCTAAGCCAGATCAACGCCACCGAGGCCATGGAGTTTCATAAGAAGTATTACATCGGATCGAACATTGTGGTCTCAGTCGTGGGCGATGTAAAGGCGTCGGAAGCGATGCCGGTGCTGGAAAAATACTTCAGCCGCGTTCCCGGCGGACCCAAGCCGGAAGAGATGACCACGGTTGAGCCGAAGCAGTTTGCGGAGAAGACTGTTGTCATCCGCGAGCAGACACAGCCGTTTTATCTTGAGGGCTATCACCGGCCGGATTATCGCGACCCGGACGATGAGGTTTATGAAGCAATCAGTGACATCATGTCCAACGGGCGCGTCTCGCGGCTCTATCGCAGCCTGGTGCGCGACCAGCAGATTGCCGCCGAAGCGCAGGGGTTCAGCCCCTTCCCCGGCAGCAAATATCCGGGTCTCTTCGCGTTCTATGCGGTTCCGCTTCCAGGGCACACGCCGGCTGAGATGCGAGACGCCATCCACAAAGAAATTGAAAAGCTGAAGACCGCGGACGTGACCGACGACGAGCTCACTATGTTCAAGACGCGTACACGGGCGGATCTGCTGCGCGGACTGGCGGACAACCAGGGGCTCGCCAACGATCTCGCGGAGTACCAGACGCGCTATGGCGACTGGCGCGAACTGTTCCTCCAACTGGACAAGGTGGACAAGGTGACCAAAGCAGATATCCGGCGCGTAGCCAACAAAGTGTTCGTGGCCAGCAACCGAACCAGCGCTGAGATCGATACGGAAGCGCCGGCGGGCGTGGCAAAGAAAGATGGAGGCGCCGAATAATGAAGAGCATTGCCCTGAAGAATTTCTCCCGGATTGCTCCGCTTCTCGCAGCCACCGCGGCCTTGTTAGCTCCCGCGGCGCTTATCGCTCAACAGGAAAAGCCATGGGAGAAAATTCCCGTACCGAAGCTACACGATTTCAAGCCGCAGGAGCCCAAACGCATCGAACTCAGGAATGGCATCGTGATCTTCCTTCAAGAGGACCATGAGTTGCCTTTCATCTCTGGGTCGGTGCTCATTCCCGGTGGCTCGCGCGACGAGGATCCGGCCAAGGCGGGTCTGATCGGACTCTACGGCCAGACCTGGCGCACCAGCGGCACCGCAAAGATGGACGGGGACCAACTGGACGACCTGCTTGAGGCCAAGGCCGCCCACATTGAAACGGGGGGCGACGACGACTCCACTGCGCTCCAGTGGGACTCGCTCAAGGGCGATGCGGACCAGGTATTCTCACTGGCGCTGGACCTCCTCCTGCATCCCAAATTCAACCCTGAAAAGCTGCAACTGGCGCAGCAGCAGGAAGCCACCGGAATTGTGCGCCGCAACGACGACGAATCGGAGATCGCGGATCGCGAGGCGGCCAAGCTGGTTTACGGAGCCAATAGTCCTTACACGCGCCAACCGGAAATTGCTACCATCGGCGCAGTCACCGTCGACGACTTGAAGGCCTGGCACGATAAGACCATCGGCGGAAAGCTGATTGTCGGCGTCAGCGGCGATTTTGACGCCGTCGCCATGGAGGCAAAGTTGCGTGCGGCCTTTGAAGCACTGCCGCCCGTAAAGCCCGCACCTCCCCGTCACGACGTTTTCTCGCCTCCCACGCCTGGGCTCTCGTTCATCGACAAGGAAGACGTGAACCAATCGAACGTCCAGATTGTTGGCCTTGGCACCGACCGTCACAACCCCGACGTGCCAAAGCTGGTCGTAATGGACGAAATCCTCGGAGGCGGCTTTGCCAGCAGGCTCTTCCAGAAGGTGCGCACCGAGCTTGGACTCGCCTATGAAGTGGGCGGCGGCTTCACGCTGCCTTATGACCACCCTGGGGTCTTTCGAGCGATTGTGCTTACAAAAAGCCCATCTACCGTCGACGCCACCAAGGCCGCGCTCCACGAAATCGCGGGCCTGAACACCCAACCCTTCACGCAGGAGGAGTTGGACCGCGCCAAGGACAACCTCCTCAGCTCGTTCCTTTTCCGC
>JBEKZG010000513.1:0-3027 GCA_049510095.1 Occallatibacter sp. | reverse complement strand
GAAAAAGATGTTCTGGTCGCGCGGGAACGGGTGGGCGATGGCGGGAATCATGCGCACGCTCAAATATCTCCCCAATGACGATCCGGCGCGCGCAAAGTACATCGCGCAATTCAAAGAGATGGCCGCGCGCGTGGCCCAGATTCAATCGCCCGACGGGCTTTGGAGAGCTGGGTTGCTGGATCCCGATAGCTACGATCTGCCGGAAGTCTCCGGCTCGGCGTTCTTCACCTATGCCCTGGCCGCCGGAGTGAACGAGGGCTTGCTGGACAAAAAAACTTATCGGCCAGTGATTCGAAAGGCATGGGCAGGGCTCGTACGTCACATTTATGCCGATGGGAGGCTGGGCTGCATCCAGCAGACAGGCGCGCAGCCTCAGCCGTTCCGGCCGTCGGCGAGTTACACGTACGGTGTGGGCGCGTTTTTGCTTGCGGGCAGTGAAGTGAGGAAGATGCACGATCATCCCGTGGCACACTGACGCTAGAGTGTCTGCGTGGCCACGGCGCTCCACTGGCCGCAGCGGGGACTTATTTGGGCTCACCGTATGGAATGTCTTTCGGATCCTTGAAGGTAGAGTCGGTAAAGACGGGCTTGCTTCCGTCCGCGGTTTTGATGGTGCTGTCGGTGATGGTCCAGTCTTTGGTGTTGGCGATAGTTCCAGCGGTAGCTGCTTCGATGTCGAGGTGATCAAGGTGGAAGTCGTCGAGGGTGGCGTTGGGATAGGCAGCCACATTGAACGCGCTCTTGGCGCCCGTGGCCTTGATGTTCCAGATATGTACGTCGCTGAAGTGCGGCAGCCCCTTCTCAGGCGGCACTTTGGTGCTGAGGGTAACCCAATAGGACGGAATGTCCTTCATCCCTTCGGGCAGCACGGCGTAGCTGAAGCTCGGGTTCCAGTTCATGGTGATGTGAATGGGAATGGCGACTCCCTCGAGGGTGAGGTCGTGGATGCGGATGTCCTTGGCGAATCCGCCGCGCACGCTCGCCGACTTGAACAGGACGCCGGAGGGGACGCCGCTGAGGGCGGTGATATTGTAGACCTCGATGTTTCGAAACCCGCCGGAGGTCTCGCTGCCGATGGTGATTGCCGCCGCGCCGTGGCGCACTATGCAGTCGCGCACGACAACGTCCTCGGTGGGACGGTTGACGCGCAGGCCGTCGGAATCGCGGCCAGCCTTGAGGACAAGCGCGTCGTCGTTGGCATCAATGTCGGCGTGTTCCACGAGGATTTTTCGGGACGAATCAACGTCGATGCCGTCGGTGCTGGGCCCTTTACCGCCCTCGTTGTTGCGGATGACGATGCCGTCAACATGCACGTCGTGGGAGTAGAGAATTTGCACGGTCCAAAAGCCGGAGCGCGTGAGCAGAATGCCGCCGCCAAGCTGGATGTCGGAGGAATTCTGAAACAGGATAAGCCGCGGCCGCCGCGCATCGTAGTCCGACGCCCAACGCAAACCGCGGGGTTCATACGAGGCGCGAAGATCCCAATACGATTTCCACCAGACCGGCCCATCGCCGTCGATGGCGCCTTTTCCCGTAATTGTCACATGCTGCTGATCACGGACATTGATGAGCGCCGCGGGCCATGTCATCTCGATGCCCGCAATGCGCGTGGGCAGCATGGGGTAATCCTCAAGCTTCTCAGAGCCGACAAGAGTGGTGCCTTCCGGCACGTTGAGAGTGACACCCGACTTCAGAAAAAGAGATCCTGTTAGGTACTTGCCGGGCTTCACGGTGACGGTGCCGCCGACAGCGGCAGCCGCGTCGATGGCTTTTTGCAGCGAGGCGGTGTTCAGGGTGACGCCGTCGCCTTTGGCGCCGTAGTCGTTGGCTGTGAAGGTCTGAGACGCGGACCAGGCGGGGCTAGAGAGCAACAGGCCAAGCAAACCGATGGCGGCGATGCCGCAGGGAAGTTTCGTCATTTTCTCCTCTGCACTTCAAGTTGGATGGGGCCGAAGAGGCCGGAGGGAATGGGTTGCAGGTGATCCATATCCTGCGGATCGAAGCGGCGGCCGTACTTTGCGCGCAGCTCTGTATAATCGCGCGGCGGCTGACCGGCGAGCAGGTTGATGGCCGTGTTATAGACGTGCACTTCGACCTGGTTCTCGCCTGGGTGAATGAACTGCGACACGGCGATGCGATAAGGAGGATGCCAGAGAGAGCCGGCTTTTTTCCCGTTGATGAAGACCGTGGCGGCTTCGCGAATTGGCGGGTCGAGAAGCGCCATCATGCCGCTGGCGTTGGGACGCCGTTTGTCCTCGAAAGGGGTCCCGGCGCCAAAGTCGAGGAAGAGCGTGGAATCGGGCGGCGAAGTTTGATTGGCGTCGACCTTGAAGGTTCTCGAGTAGATCGCTTCACCGGAATAGAACTGCTTGCCGGGGAGGCCGGTCCAGGAAGTAAGAGCGGGAAGGGCCTCGGGCGCGGCGTTCTCGCCGAAACGAATTGTCCAGCCTTGCCCCAAATCCGCCAGTTGTTCATGCACCACATGCGGACCGGCTGGTAACAGCTCCGACAACGAGGCCGGTTTGTTTTCCCTTGTATCGTGCAAGACAAAGATTCGCGATTCATAAGGCGCTAGCAGCAAGGGAATCGGACCTGCTGGCGCGGCCTGGAGCAGCTTGGTGCTATCCGGATCCCATGCGTCGATGAAAGCCCGTTCGGAGCGGAACTGAATGGTTCCGTCTATGGGGCGATTACCGGTATTGGCGACAAAGTACACGTCAAGGCTGGGGAGTTTGCGATGCACGAAGCCAAGTCCTTCTGTCTGACCCGCTGCTTGCACGTCAGGCGGAAGAGCGGAGTGAAGCGCACCGGTAAGCTCGGCAGTCGAGGCGATGAATATGCCGTGGTGGCCGGCTGCTTTGAAGAGCCGGTCGGAAACAGCGGCAATTTCCGCTGAATCGTTCTGTTCCATGAGACCGGGAGCCAGCGACGGAAGACTGTCCATCGCGATGACTTTGCCCGAGGATGCTGCAAAGCTCTCGATCTTTTTGTAGGTCCGCAACGGAATTCTAACTGTGGGAGGAATGA
>JBEKZG010000512.1:0-3038 GCA_049510095.1 Occallatibacter sp. | reverse complement strand
ACAGACGTCAACTCCGGATCGTCGATCAGAATCTCGTAGCCCGGAAATTGGTTTTCCCAGGTTTCAATGACGGGAAAGTCAAAATCGAGGCCGGCCTTTGCATGTTCGTCGGTGTAACGCGGTTCCAGAGCCATCCCCATATTGTACGAGGCCATCGAAAACCTGCAGGTGTGCCAGTCGCACCCTTCGTGCATTTTTCCGCTACTTCGTCCCCTTTTTTGAGTCGGATATACTGACCTTGGTTAGGTGAATGGCTGAAGAGAGAAAGCAATCAGACAGAATCCGGCTCTGGCTTTGGAGGGGCTCGGGGGTCTTCATAGTCATCCTGTTTTTCGTGGCGAAGTTCCTCATGCGCGATCGCTTGCCTGTCCGCGAAGTCCAGTTGCGCCATCAGCAACTGGTCAGCACGGTTCCCACCAATGGCCGCGTGGAACCCGATGTGAACTACCAGTTCCACAGCCCAACTTCAACATTTGTCAAAGCGGTCTACGTGCATGCCGGCGACGTCGTGCCTGCCGGCAAACTGCTTATACAACTTGACGACCTTCAGGCTCAGGCCCGTGTGGCCGCCGCCGAAAGCGGCGTGAAGGCTGCGCAGGCAGCGGTCGAAACGGCCATGCACAACGGAACCCTCCAGGAGCGACAGATGGCTGCGGCCGATATCGCCCGCAACCAATTGGAGCGCGACCAGGCCCGCCACGATCTCGACGCGCTCGTCAAGCTCAATTCCACCGGCGCAGCTTCGCAAGGGGAAGTCGCCGCTGCCCGCGAGCGGCTCGACACCGCCGAAGCGAATCTGACCGCTTCCCAGAAGTCCGCGCAAAGCCATCTTTCGCCGGCCGAGGTGGCGCGGGCGCAAGCCGCCCTCACTGACGCGGAGGCCAACCTTGCCGCCGCGCGCGCCGTTGTAGCGCAATCGTCCTACTATGCCCCCATTGCCGGCACCGTCTACAGCCTCGACGCCGCGGCTACGGATTTTGTCGATCCGGGAAAACTGCTGCTGCAAATAGCCGACCTGCACAATGAGCATGTGGTGGCATACTTCGACGAGCCATGGATTGGCCAGTTGGCGGTAGGTCAGAGAATTGTCATCAAATGGGAAGCCAAACCGGGGATGGAGTGGCATGGGCACATCACCCGCACTCCCTCCACCGTCATCGTCTACGGCACGCGCAACGTGGGCGAAGTCCAGGTTCAGATCGACGACGGAGGCGGCCCTCTTCTTCCCGATACCCACGTCACCGTCACCGTCACCACCTCCAGCGAGCCCAACGCTCTTACCCTGCCTCGCCAGGCGATGTATGCTGAAAACGGAAAGCCCTACGTCTTTAAGGTGGTAAACGACACTCTTGTTCGTACTCCCGTCACCACCGGCGCCATCAACCTCACTCAGGTCGCCATCACCTCCGGGCTCAACGAGGGAGATTGGGTAGCAACCGGGTCAACCACCGGACAGCCATTAGTTGAGGGTATTCCCATCAAGAAGGTTGGGCCGTGAACCGTCTCCACGGCGCGGCACAGGCACTTCAGGCGGGCTTGCTGGCTGCGTTCATGACAGCTGCGTTCATGACAGCCGCGTCCAATGCCGTTGCTGCGTCCGCTGAGGTTTCGTCGCCTAAGCAACCAAGCCCGTCGCCAAATTCTAAAGACCCCATTCTGCAGGCCAATGCGGCACTCCAGGCCGGCGAGGCGGATAAGGCGCTCACTCTGCTCCAGTCCCTCCCTCAGCCCGTCCCCGCCCAGGCGCATAATCTCGCCTGCCGCGTGCGCTTCACCCTTGAACAATGGGATGCCGCCATCAAGGAGTGCGAGCAGGCGGTCCGCATGGACAAAAACAATTCCCTCTATCACCTCTGGCTGGGCCGCGCTCTCGGCGAGAAGGCCAGTCGCGCCTCCTTCTTCAGCGCCTTCTCGACTGCCAAGCGCGTGCGTGCGGAGTTCGAAGAGGCCGTCCGTCTCGACCCGCGCAACGCTGAGGCGCTCTCCGACCTCGGCGAGTTTTACTATGACGCTCCCGGCGTGGTGGGCGGCGGAATCGATAAGGCAGGATCGGTTGCATCACAGCTCGACAAGGTCGAACCGGCACGCGCCCACGATCTGCGCGGCCGCATCGCCGCTGCGCAAAAGGACTTTGGAACCGCCGAACGGGAGTTCAAGCTGGCTCTGGCGGCCGACGCGCATCCCGCATTCCAATGGGTCACGCTGGCCTCCTTTTATCGCCAGCGCCAGCGTTGGAACGAAATGGAATCCGCCATTCACAACATCATCGACTTTGCCCAGCACGACAAGCACGCCGCCGTCACACTCTACGACGGAGCCTCCGTTCTTACAAAGGCCAACCGCGACCCGCAGCTGGCCGCGAAAATGCTCAATGATTATCTCGCCAGCCCCGCGAAGTCCGAGGAAGCGCCCGCCTTTGTGGCTTACACCCGGCTGGCGCGCCTTGACGCGCAACTCGGCGACACGGCGGGCGCGCAGCGCCAGCGCGAGGCAGCCATCGCCCTCGCCCATGACTACAAGCCGGCTCTCGATCCTGCATCGCAGGAAACCAAACATTGACGGAAAGAATGCACGTGGATTTCTCGCACAACTCGCGCCGCATCTGGGCCCCAACCCTTCTTGGATTAGCGCTCGCGGCCGCACCCACGCTTGCCTCGGCCCAAGTCTCACTGACCACGGTGGTAGACCTCGCCCAGCGCAACTCCAACACCGTAAAGCTGGCTGAGGCCGATGTCCAAAAAGCGCAGGCCGCCCTCGCCCAGACGCACGACGCATACATTCCGAATTTCGTAATTGGCTCCACGGTAGGCTACTCTCACGGCTTCCCAACCGGTCAGCCCTCCGTCGGAAACGCTTCGATGCAGTCGCTGGTCTTCAGCTATTCCCAGCGCCAATACACCAAATCCGCCCGTGCCGGGATTGAGGCTGCCAATCTCAGTCTCAAAGACGCCCGTGAACAGTCAGCTCTTGAGGCTTCCACTGCCTACATTGAATTCGATATCGTCAACCGCGAACTGGGGGCCGCTCAACAGCAGCAG
>JBEKZG010000511.1:0-3047 GCA_049510095.1 Occallatibacter sp. | reverse complement strand
CCGTTCTCCCACGGTTCCTGGGGGCGGGTGTTAACGGCGGGGTGATCGCGATCGATGGGATGAAAGGCGGCTGCCGCAAGCCCGCGCGTGAGCAATTCGGAGTGCGGAGAGCCGGCACAGCCGCCCACATCCGCGCCGCTCATGGCGAAGCCGCTTAGACCAAGGTTGATGAGTTGCGGGGTGGTTTGGCGGAGATGGTTCCAGGTGCTGGAGTTGTCGCCGGTCCACGTGGCGGCGTAGCGCTGGCCGCCAGCATAGCTTGCGCGGGTCATGACGAAAGGGCGGGTGTTGGGATCGATCTTGCGCAGGCCTTCGAAGGTGCCGCGGCTGTTTTCCATGCCGAAGACGTTGTGGATTTCAAGATGGCTGGCAGTGCGGGTTGTGAATCCAGGCTCATCAATGCGGTGCTGCACGCCGTCGGGCATGGTCTTTGACGCGACTTCAAAGATGGCGGGCTCGTTCATGTCGTTCCAGAATCCGGCGATGCCTTTGTGGACGAAGTCGGAATAGAGCGTGCCCCACCAGTCGCGCGAGGATTTCTGGGTAAAGTCGGGGAAGACGGCTTTGCCGGGCCAGACTACGCCGACGTAGGTTGAGCCGTCAGGATTCTTGACGAAGTGGTCGCCGGCTGTACCTTCGTCATAGGGTTTGTATCCGGCGTTGGGCAGGTCGGCGATGTGGAGGTCGGTAATGACGACGGTGCGCAGATGCTGGGCGCGGAGGTTCTTGATCATCTGATCGAAGTGAGGGAAGCGCTCGGGGTCGACGGTGAAGGGGCGGTTCTTGAGCTGGTAGTCGATGTCGAGCCAGATGACGTCGGAGGGAATGCGCTCGCTGCGCAGACGGGCGGCGATGCGGCGGACCTCGGATTCGGGGTAATAGCTGTAGCGGGATTGCTGGTAGCCGAGCGACCAGAGAGGTGGGAGCGGGGTTGGTCCGACGAGCCAGGCCCAGGTTTCAACTACGGATTTGGGATCGGGGCCGTAGAGGATGTAGTAGTCGAGCGGGCCGCCTTCAGAGCCGAAGGAGTAGCCGTCGCGATATTCCTTATTGAAATCGAAGCTGGCGCGCCAGGTGTTGTCGAGGAATGTGGCGGCGGCGATGCCTTTGCGGAAGGTGATGAAGTAGGGAATCGACTTGTAGATTGGATCTGTGGATTCCTGCCAGCCGAAGGCGTCGGTGTTCCAGTCGACGAAGGCCTCGTTGCGGCGATCGAGGGGGCCGGGCTTGTCGCCGAGACCGAAGTAGTGTTCGTCGGCGGGAGACTTGCGGTAGACGCGGAAGGACGCGCCGTTGTACTCGATGGGGCGGCCGGGGAGATCCTCGGCGATGACGTGGCCTTCGAGGTCAGTGACCGTGAGGACGAGCGGGTCCTTCTGGATGGAGACGATCAGCTTGGCGGTTTTGAAGCCGACGTATGCATCGGTGGATTGCGGCGTTACGGCCACGGGTGCGGTGCGAGCGGAGGCGAGGACGGCCCAGGACGCGTCTTCAGGGAGGCGGCCACCGGCGCCGACGCGGACGCGTAGGACGTCGTCGCGCAGAGCTGTTATCAGCATCACGGCCTTGCCTGAGCTGATTTCGATTCCATTATCTGTCGCCCGGGAAGCGGTGACCCGGTCCAGCCGGACAAAGCCCGATTCTTGCGGGGCTTCGACCGTTGTGCTCGCTTGCGATATTGCGGCTAAAAACAGAAATACAGGAACAACAAACAGGGAAGGTACAACCCTATGCACTCAGCACCTCATTGGGGGCTCGATTTGCGTTGTCAAGAAGCATAACCTGTGCAGGCGGCGATGGGAAGTTATGGGCAACGTCTCCTGGCGCGCTGAAGGTCACCGCCCGCAATTGGGTGTTTTCGGCGCGAAATTGCACGAAAAACGCTCAAAATCGGGCATTAATGCCCCGAAAATGAGGTTATTTGCCGCTCATCCGCTTGTATAGTGTTCTGGTAAATTGCTTATTATGAATAGGTTATGTTGGATAACGACCCCAAAATGGTGCATCTGGAGGGGGGGAGGGGGGTGGGGGGTACGCATTCCGCAGTGCTTTTTAGGGTGCATTTGGGTGGTAACGGACGCATCATGTCTTCATCATGCGCTTTTGGACGGTAATGATTGGCAAGCCGCAGAAACGGCGAGATTAGTCGGCTACCGAAGGCTCAAGATTTGAATCAGCGCCTTCCGTTTGAGAGTCTTCCAGCTTTTCCTGGACCAACTGGATGAAGGCGGCCATGGCCGGAGAAACCCATTTGTCCTTATGCCACAGGATGTGCGTGGCGATATCGAGAGAGGGGCCGGCCCAATGCAAGGCTTTTAGCTGATGCTGACGGATTTCGCGGGAAACGACGATGGCGGGAAGCAGCCCCAGGCCCATGCCCGCCGCCACGCACTGCTTAATGGCTTCCACGCTGGAGAACTCAGTGACGCTGCCGGGGCGGACGTTCTGCATGGCCAGTTGCTGGTCGAGTTTGAGGCGGTAACCGCAGCCGGATTCGGTGAGGAGGAGCGATTGACCGGCCAGGTCAGCAGGCTTGATGGTGCGCCGGGTTGCGAGGGGATGACTTGTGTGGGCGAGCAGGAAGATTCTTTCGGACCGGAGGCGGATGGACTTGATGGATGGGCTGGGGCTGGATTCGATCATGCAGACAGCCATATCGAGCTTGCCGGTTTCCAGCATTGTGGGCAGGATTTCGTCCCATTGGGGACGGAAGATGAGCTCGACGTGAGGATAGCGACGATGGAAGATGCGCAGCACCTGGGGCAGGCGATAGGTGAGCATGCTTTCCGGGACGCCGACGCGCAGCGGGCCGCATGGCTCAGAGCCGGCCTGGACTGCGCGCTGACCTTGTTCCATGGCGGCGAGGGCCTGGGTGGCAAAGGGCAGGAAATTGCGGCCAGCGTCAGTGAGCGTGACGCGGCGGCCGAGGCGATCGAATAGTGGAACGCCCAGTTCGTCTTCGAGTGCTTTGATCTGCGCGGTCACATTGGACTGGACAGTGTGCACTCTTTCGGCGGTGCGGGTGAAGTTCAGTTCCTCGGCGAGGG
>JBEKZG010000510.1:0-3062 GCA_049510095.1 Occallatibacter sp. | reverse complement strand
AATATCACTAATTCATCTGGTTGGACTTGGATTTGAGGTATTTGTCGAAGGGTATCTCAAAGTAGAAGAGTTCGTTGCCGTCGGCATCACGCAGCTTGTGGAGGTGCAGCTTCGCGCCTTGCAGCGGATGATCCAAATCGGAGACGTCGTAGAAGAGGAACCCGGCGCGCGTGGTGTGCGGTTCCACGACGAGGGCTCCGTATTCAAAAGTGTCGAAGTCCTGCTCGATGTCCTTGTTGCTTGCCTTGGGCTTGAGTTTGATGGAGGGAATGGGGCCGGGCATGGGAATCTTGCTGCCTTCGCGCTCCTTGCGCGTCATGAGGCGTTCCACATCCTCCGGCTCGGCGGCCTGGATTTTGTCGCCGGCGGCGGTGAGGAAGAGAATGCGCGCGTCACGCAGCGAGATGGGCCGGTCGCCGCTGTTGGTGACGACTAGGCGGACGGGCATTACGCCGTGGCTGAGATAGTCGACGCGAAAGATCGAGGCTTTCTCTTTTGTGTCATACGGCTCGGCGGCGATGGCGACCTTTTCATTGTCATGGACCTCGACCGCGGCAAACGATGTGGCCGGTTGCACGGGAGGCGCTGTGTGATCGGCAGCCATGGCCGGCAGCGCCAGCCAAAGCAAGAACGGCGGAATTGCCCGCAAGGTTCTCATCGTGCTCGACTGTATCATTTGTGGTTAGACCGGGGGATGACAAATTCCGTCACGCATGATTTTGTTTTTCTATAATTTCGCGCTTCTGGCGGTGCTGGTGCTCGGATCGCCGTGGTGGCTTTGGCGGATGGCCACCACGCGGAAGTATCGCGAGGGGCTGGGGGAGCGGTTGGGGTGGGTGCGGGGCCTGAGGGGCCAGGGTGGACGGCCGGTGATTTGGGTCCATGCTGTTTCCGTTGGCGAAGTGCTGGCCGTGAGCCGGCTGGTGAAGACGCTGGACGCCGAGCTGGCTGAGTACTTTATCGCTGTGTCCACGACTACTCGCACAGGGCAGGAACTGGCGCGCGAGCGGTTTGGAGCGGATCGGGTGTTCTATTGTCCTCTTGACCTGCCTTGGGCGGTGCGGGCTTATTTGAATGCGCTGAAACCGAAAATGCTGGTTCTGGCGGAGACGGAGTTCTGGCCAAATTTGCTGAATGGGTGTTTCCGGCGCGGGATTCCGGTGGCTGTGGTGAATGCGCGGATTTCCGACCGGTCGTGGCCGCGCTACCGGCGGCTGCGGTGGCTTTGGGAGCCATTTTTGGGAAAGCTCGGACGGGTGCTGGCACAGAGCGAAACGGATGCGGAACGACTGAGAGCCATCGGCTGCCGGGCGGAGCGAGTCTCTGTGGCAGGAAATTTGAAGTTCGATGTGCGCGCTGCGGAAGAGGCGGATGCGACCCGGCGGTTGAAGACTTTTGCCGCGACAATGCGATTTGTGGTTGCGGGCAGCACGCTGGAGGGCGAGGAAGCTGCGCTGCTCGAGGTTTGGCGGCGGCTGCTCAAGGCCGATCCGAATCTTGTGCTGGTGCTGGCGCCGCGGCATCCTGAGCGGTTTGGCGCCGTGGCTGGCTTGCTCGACGATGGTGGGGTTTCGTGGGTCAGGCGCTCGGATTGGCGTTCGCATCCGTGGGGTTCAGCGAAACCACTGAAGCCGGGAGAGATTGTGCTGCTGGACACGATTGGCGAGCTGGCATCTGTTTACTCGATTGCCGCGGTTGCGTTTGTGGGGGGCAGCCTTGTGCCGGCTGGTGGGCACAATCCGCTTGAACCCGCTCAGTTTGGTATTCCTTTTGTGATGGGTCCGCACTACGCCAACTTCAGGGCGATCACGGATGACCTGCGCGCGCATGAGGCGATCCGGGTCGCTGACCGGGACGAACTGGGCGCTGCTCTGATGGACTTGTTGCGCGACAGGCCTGCGGCGGAAGCTATGGGCGGACGGGCGAAGCGGGTGTTCGATGAGCAGGCCGGGGCTACCGGGCGGTGCGTTGCGGCACTGAAGGAGTTGCTTCCGGCAGGGAGCCAAACCGTATGAGACGGGCTTGGATAAGACAGACCGGGATGAGACGCCCGTGGCTCGCTCCGCTCACACCGGTCTACGCTGCGGCGGTTGCGCTGAGGAACCGGCGCATCGAGGACGGCTCCGAACCAATCAGGCGTCTCGCGTGGCCTGTGGTCAGTATCGGCAGCATTTCGGCGGGCGGCGCCGGCAAGACACCGTTGACGATTGCGCTGGCCAAGGCGCTTGGCGGGCGCGGGCTGCATATGGACGTGCTCTCGCGGGGATATGGCCGCAGGAGTAAGCGGGTGGAACGTGTTGACGCGGACGGTGCTGCCGAAGAGTTTGGCGACGAACCACTGTTGATTGCGCGCGAGACGGGAGTGCCGGTGTATGTGGCCAGGCAGCGCTTTGAAGCCGGACAACTGGCAGAGGCTGCGCAGCTTGTTTCGACGCTTCCGGACATCGATCTTCGGGCGGTCCATCTTCTGGATGACGGGTTTCAGCATCGCCAGCTACACAGGGATGTGGACATTCTGCTGCTGGATGGGCGGGACTGGTATGAGGGAGGGCTGCTGCCCGCGGGCAACCTGCGCGAGCCGATTGAAGCTGCCCGGCGGGCTACCGCGATCGCGATTCCTGCCGGGGACGGCGGACGGGAATTGGAGGAGTCGCTTCGGACGTGGGGCTGGGAGGGTCCGGTGTGGAGGCTGCGCCGGAGGATGGAGGTTCCGATTGTTGATGGCGCTGTGGTGGCATTCTGCGGCATCGCGCGGCCGGAGCAGTTTTTTGCCGGCCTTGAAGCAGCCGGGGTGCGCATCGCCTGCCGTTACGCGTTTCGCGACCATCATGGGTATACTCACTCCGACCTGAATCGCCTGATCTTTTCGGCCGGCAAAATGAATGCTGCCGCATTCGTGACTACGGAGAAGGATTGGGTCCGCCTTGGCAAGATGTCGTCAGCCTTGACGAAAAGGCTGCCTCTGACGACCGCTGGGCTGCGCATTGAAATCGAGCGCGAGGATGAGCTGATTGACTGGCTGACTGCGCGGATTGCGAATGCTCGAAGGGGCTGAACACCTT
>JBEKZG010000051.1:0-11921 GCA_049510095.1 Occallatibacter sp. | reverse complement strand
AGTCCCTCCGCGCAAGCGATGGACCGATTCGAGGACAACTTCTTGCCAGGAAACGACCCCCCAGGACCGCTTAGTCCCGCCGCTCCCCGCAAAAATCGACCCCTGTGAGAAATGCAGGCTAGAGCAAAGGAGCGCGACAATCCGCCCTGCACCGACTGGCCCCGCAAGCCGGGAACTACTGTTTACAAATTGGTAGAGAAGATACTGGATTCGCACGCAAACTAATCTCACCCTCGCGCACTCGCTCTCAACACCCCTCCAAACAATTCTCATCCCCACGGACGACCGCCCCCACCCACGCGGCCTATAATCGCCGCGCGGCATCCCCTTTGGGACAATCCCCGCAAATTTCATCACCGAGGACTCACAACCATGAAATTCATGACCACCTGGGCCGCTCTCCCCGGAGCCGCCCACGAATGCATCGAGTTGTTTCTCGCCGGCCAGGCCGAGCCCCAGGAGGGCGTTACCCTTCTCGGCCGCTGGCACAACGTCGACTTCAGCGGCGGCTACACCCTCGTTGAAACCGACGACGCCGTCGCCCTCCATCGCGGATCGGCCCGCTGGGCCGATCTATTGGAACTCAGCATCGTCCCCGTCATCGAAGACGCCGAAGCCGGCGCCAACCTCGCCGAACTCTTCAAAGAAGTGGAAGACGAAGAAGAAGAAGAGGAAGAAGGATAGTCGAGCGCCAGTTTTATCGCTTACCGCCCTGTGCCCCATTCATCGCGCAGTCTTATCGCGCGATGAGTGGGAGTCGCCAACGAAGCCCATGCCCTGTGCCCCATCCATGCCGCGCCGCTGTTACCGCGGCGTCGGTGTCCCCGGCGACACGGGGTCCCCAGCGACAGGTCTTCGTCGCTGGGGTGAAGGCGACAGGTCTTCGTCACCGGGGTGGTCATGGGTGGGATAGCCCACCCACCTAAAGTTCTTCAGGTTAGTCCCCCAACGGCAAAGCTGACCCACAAGAGATGAAACTGTAGCGCTGGCCTCCCGGCCGGCTGTATCGCGGGCGTCCTCGCCCGCGCATGAGGGCTTTCGCGGCACCTTGTTTCTTTCTGGCACGGTTCCACAACCCGGCCCAAAGCACGAACCCACCCTGAACTTGAGCAGCACCCGATCCGGGCTCGATCGCAGCCAGTTGCACGCCCCGCAGCCCCTGGTTCCTATCGCTCACTCGCCATCCACAGTCAAAAAATGGGCATAATTGACAGCCAAAATTGCCCCGAAAACACCCCAAACCCCGTCCGGCCCACAGTTTCGCATTTTCACAGGCTTACTCTTGGGCATTTCCATGGTGACTCTTCGTCGATTTGGTTCATTTCCCCACCAACCAAGCAGCCCAAGAGTGTAATTCCATGGTTAATAATCGGGCCTTTCCTGTACATCTGAGCAGACTTTATCGTTTACCATTCACCATCCAAGCCAACCTTTGAGCCATAAATTCACCCTGAAGGTACATGTTTGTCTAACCCTCCGCGGTTATCTTTTTCACTTCTTCACTTCTTCACTAGTTCACTTCTTCACCTCTTCACTTCCTCACCGCATCTCTGGCCACTGTCACTGCATTACACTGGACCCAGCATGATCACCCTCTTCAGCGGCTACGACGACCCCGACAAACCGAAGCGGACGGACGAGGGCGACGAGCCTAAATCCAGCTTCTTCAGCCGCATGAAGCAGGCCGTCTCCCGCACCCGCGAGTCTCTTTCCTCCAAGATCGAAGGCATCGTCGCCCTCACCCGCACCGTCGATGAAGCCGCCCTCGAAGACCTTGAATCCGCGCTACTTACCTCCGACATCGGCGTTCAAACCACCACCGAAATCCTCGACGCTCTCCGCGACCGCGCCACCCGCAAAGCCATCGAAGGAGGCGATGAACTCCGCTCCCTCCTCAAAGAACAGTTGGTCGCCATTCTCCGTGCCCCCCAAGTCCCGGTTGCTGAGCCGCCGCTGCCCCCCAAAGTTACCTTTCTGGTCGGCGTCAATGGCACCGGCAAAACCACCTCCGCCGGCAAGCTCGCCGCCTGGTATCGCGCTCAAAACAAAACAGTTCTCCTCTGTGCCGCCGACACCTTCCGTGCCGCCGCCATCGAACAGCTCGAGGTCTGGGCCGGCCGCTCCGGCGCGGAACTCATCAAGACCCGCCAGGGCGGCGATCCAGCCGCCGTCCTTTACGACGCCGCATCCGCCGCTAAAGCCCGTAATATCAGTGAGTTGATCGTCGACACCGCCGGCCGTCTCCACACCAAAACCGGCCTCATGGACGAGCTGGAAAAAATGCGCCGCACCGCCAACCGTCTCATTCCCGGAGCACCCCACGAAGTTCTCCTCGTCATGGACGCCACTACCGGCCAGAACGGCCTCCAGCAGGCCCGCCTTTTCACTCAATCCGCAGGGGTTACCGGCATCGTCCTTACCAAGCTCGACGGCACCGCCAAAGGCGGAATCGCCGTCGCCATCGCCCGCGAACTCAATCTCCCCGTCCGCTTCGCCGGCGTAGGCGAACAAATGACCGATCTGCTAGAGTTCTCCCCCGAGGTCTTTGTAGATTCACTACTGGGATAAGTGGTATCACCGATCCCGACTCTTTTCTTGTCAAGACCCGAGTTAGGACTATAATCGTTTAAGCGCCTGAGATGAGATGCCAAGCACCTCGAATTGGAGTGAATACTCCAAGAGCTCAGACGCTATTCTTTTATGTATCTCTGTTACCTTGACGAGTCGGGTGTACCGGAGATTCCCGGCAACAGCACACATTTCGTGCTTGCTGGCTTGGCAATTCCCATCGAACGGTGGCGCGAGGCCGATGCGGCAATCTCCGAGATCATGGCACGATATGGCCTTGCCGGAGCGGAACTGCACACTGCTTGGCTGCTTCGGAAGTATCTTGAACAATCCAAAATCGACGATTTCGCCGATCTCAGCTGGGATGAGCGGCGAACCCATGTCACGCGGCTTCGCGTTGTCGAAGTCCATCGCGTGCGGAAGTTGGGCATTGCGAAGCGAAACTCCCAACTGAAGAAAGTCTATCGCCATACCGATCCCTACATTCATCTGACATACGAAGAGCGGAATCGGCTAGCCGTCGAAATCGCAGAGGCGATTTCGAAATGGGATTGGGCCGTATTGATTGGATCCTGCATCGATAAGTCGTTCTTTCTGACAAAGAACAAACCGAATGCCGATCTCAGCGTCAACACATTCGCGTTCACACAGCTCGTTATCTATTTTGCTGCCCTGCTCGAACAGGCTGAGAATCACAGTAATATCGGCCACGAATTTCCCCAGTCGCAGCATCCAATGCGTGAATTCGGACTCCTTATTCACGACAATAATCCGACTGTGGCCCTGAAGCACACCCGGCAGTTGCGTGTGATTCAGGATGGTGCCGTTAGCGCAGGACTCAAGCTGTTCGAGCGCATCATTGAAACGCCGCTTTTTGTTGATAGCAGTCTGACACGCATGATCCAGCTTGGGGATTTATGTGCATACTCTTTGCGCCGTTACGTGGAGAATGGTGAGACAAATCTATTTTCGGTCCTATACGGAAAAGGGAGGAGAACGACAAGCGGAATCGAAAACCCAATTCATCGCTTTAATATTCAACATTTCACGGAACCACCTTGTCAGTGTTTGATCTGTGCCGAGTAACACAACTACCGGAAAACGAATTGATGACATCTGAAGATCAAGACCGCTACTGGATGCACCGCGCCCTCGAGCTCGCCCGCCGAGGCATCGCCGTCACCTCGCCCAACCCCGCCGTCGGCTGCGTCATCCTCGATCGCGCCGGCCAAGTAGCCGGCGAGGGATGGCACGAATACGATCTCGTCGACCACGCTGAAGTCGTAGCTCTCAACGTCGCTAAACAGCACGCTGGCGAGCGTTTACGCGGCGGCACGGCCTACGTCACCCTCGAGCCCTGCAACCATACCGGCCGCACCCCGCCCTGCACCGATGCCCTCATCGCCTCCGGCCTGCGCCGCGTGGTCGCCGCCACCATTGATCCCAACCCCGCTGTCGCCGGCCACGGCATGGAGAAACTAAGTGCAGCAGGCATTCAGGTTACGCTGGGCGTCTGTCAGGATGAGGCGCGCCGCCTCAATGAGGGCTTCGCCCGCTGGAGCCAGCACAAACGCCCCCTCGTTCTCATGAAAGTCGCCATGACCCTCGACGGACGCATCGCGCCGCCCCCCGGTCAACACACCGCTGGCGAGCCGTTTTGGATCACGTGCGAAGAGGCCCGCGCCGCCGTGCAACCCCTTCGCTGGCAAGCAGATGCCGCGCTCACCGGCGTCGACACTGTCCTCGCCGACGACCCTTTGCTCACCGATCGAAGCGGTCTCCGCCGGCGCCGCCCGCTCCTTCGCGTAGTGCTCGATTCCGCCCTTCGCATGCCCCTTAACTGCAAGATGGTAGCCACCGCGAACAACGACGTCGTCATCTTCACCGTTTCCAAAGACCAGACCCGCATCCAGCAGTTGCAGTCGCGCGGCGTCCGGGTAGAAATCCTCCCAGCCGAGGCCGGCCGCGTTCCGTTGGCTAAAGTGTTGGATCGATTGGGCGAAGAAGGCATCCTCAGCCTCCTCACTGAAACCGGCACGCGCCTCAACACCGCCCTGCTCGCCGGTGGCCTCGTCGACCGCGTCCATCTCTTCGTCTCCCCGCAAATCATGGGTTCCGACGCCGTCCCCGCCTTCCGCGGCATGGCCCACCCCATCCAAATGGCCCAGGTTGAAGTCGAGCGCTACGCCAACGACCTCGGCCTCTGCTCCCTCCTGAAAGACCCCTGGCCAAAAGCCACGGAAAGCATAATGCGAATTCGTTCGAAAAAGGTGATATGATGTGCATCTGATGTGCATTTTACGGTTGCATGATGATGATAGGTAGTTCATGATGCAACTGATTCGATCTGCAAAGGAGCAATCTCCAACCATGAGAATTCAATTGGAACTGCCCGAGGACCGTGTACGGAACCTGGAAAACTTGATGGAGGAGACGGGCTTGGCCACAAAGAAGGACCTGCTGAACGACGCGCTGGCGTTGTTTCAATGGGCCGTCCGCGAGCGCATGTCTGGCCGCATGATCGCTTCGGTCGATGAACAGAACAATCGCTACAAGGAAATGACTATGGCGTCGCTCGACAGGGCCAGCGAACGGAAATCAGATGCTAGCGCGGTGGCGTTCTAAGGCTTGCCAGGAGAGGAGCGCTATGGAATCGTTGGCCGGGTCCGGGAATGCGACGCCAAATCCCGTCTCGTCCGTAGTCAAGGCAAAGCTGGAGCGGGTCACTTCCGAGCCGATATTCACTGCGGAACGAGATGAGAAACTCGATCCTCTTCGCGGCAAGATCGCTGTCGGACTGACTGTGCTTTTGTGTTTTGCGTTGGTTCTTGACGCAGGACTGACCTTTTGGGCTTCCTACGGAACGGGTGACGCCGTCAAAAACATATCGGCCGTCTTTAATGTTTGAATCCCCATCATATCCGGGCTAGCAAGCTCCGCGATTACATGGTTTTTTACGCGCCGAAACTAGCAATCGACGCTTCATGATCGACCGAAGTGGTTACGGCATTGCGATGAGGCCAGAACACTGCCTCTTCCGAGTAGACTGTATCCATGTTCACCGGCATCATCGAACAGACCGGCACGCTCGTCAGCTTGAAGGAAACAGGCGGCGTCCGCCGCATCACCGTTGAAGCTCCCGGCATCGCCAACCGCCTCCGCGAAGGCGATTCCCTCGCTGTCTCCGGCGTCTGCCTCACCGCCCTCGATGTCGACCCAACCTATTTCCACGCCGACCTCGCCCAGGAAACCCTCGACCGCACCTCGCTCGGCTCGCTCGCTCCCGGCGCCAAAGTCAACTTAGAGCTGCCCACCGCAGCCGGCAGCCCGCTCGGCGGCCACATCGTCCAGGGCCACGTCGATGGCTGCGGCACGCTAACCGCCCTCGATCCAGTCATTTCCCCCTCCACCCCCCACTTCGACCGCCATACTACCGACTGGACCCTAAAAATCCGCGTCCCAGCCAGTGTCCGCCCCTGGATGGTCCACAAAGGCTCCGTAGCCATTGAAGGCATTAGCCTCACCATCGCCGCGGTCGACGAAGAAACCATCACCATCGCAATCCTCCCGCTCACCTACTGGCGTACGAACTTGCACACCCTCGCGCCCGGCTCGCCGGTCAACGTCGAAGCCGATGTGCTCGTCAAGCTGGCCCATGCGCAAATGCAATCGCAAAAGCGACCCGAATTAGAATTGACAGAGGCATGGTTAGTGGCAAACGGGTACTGATCGGATCGGTCCAATGTCCACAAATGGCGGCCGGCATCTCTTCTTCTCTGTCGTGGTGACCTCCGTCGGGCGCATTTTGCTTGTGCGCGACAGGCTCTTCGGCCGGGTCCCATGGAGATCGCGCTTCTCAACCGCGCAGCCCGGAATTTCAAGGCACACAATTTCGAGCGGAAAAAATCGGCTTGATGCGGTGCTGGTAGAGCCCGTCGGATTCCCGGCGCGCGGCAGTGTACTCATCTGTCACGGCATTGGAGAAACCGTCCAGCACTGGATTCCCGTGCAGCAAATCCTCGCCGACAGCGGCGTCGCCTCAGTTGTCTTCGACTACTCCGGATACGGGCGCAGTTCCGGCCTCTACAGCACCACCCAGAGCGAACAGGATGCGATTGCCGCATTTCATTTTCTTGATCACCGCACGACTCCCCTGCCGGTCTCCATCCTCGGATTCTCCCTCGGCAGCGGGACGACCACCGCGATTCTCTCGCAGGTTCCTGCCCATCGCCTGATCCTGTGCGCCGCGTACACCTCTCTGCGCAATGGGGCCATGCGCATGGGGGTTCCCAAAGCCTTTGTCTCCGTCGTGCCTCCCGTTTGGGCAGCCGACGAATTGTTGCGCAATTGTCCCATACCGGTACTCATTCTTCATGGCGAGAAGGATTGGCTATTTCCCGTCAAGATGGCCTCATACCTGAGATCCTTCTGTGGCTCAACCTCCGCGCTGGTCATCGTCCCCAGGCTCGCGCACAACGAGCCGTTCCGTCACCCCAAAGTCTCCTACTGGGGCCACATCGTCGCACGCTTTATCATGAACGGCACAACGGAATTGCCGAGCACGCATGAAATGCCAATGCAATCCCACGGCGCGGCTCCCATCAAGCCAAATTGGGAACAGGAAAACAGCGCGCCTTGGTCCTGAAGGGACGCCTCTAAATTACAAGATCGGAATTTGTCAGGGCTTCAACTGCACCTTCGGCGGATCCATCACGTACTCATCGCCGGTGCGCGCCAGAATCTGCCCACGCCGGTCCGTCAGCAGCTTCAGCCGGTTCGTCAACTCAATGAATTCCTTCTTCTGTTCCGCGCTCAACTCCGCCTTCAGTCCAGCGGGCGCAGCGCTCGAATCGGCAAGCTTGTTCAACTCATCCAGCCGCGCCTGCAGCTTCGGTATCTCTCGATCGATAAGAATCGGCCGAATGATCGTAGTCTTCGCCTTCCCCCGAGCCATCTCGTTCCGGTTGTTCTCTTCCCACACCGGCAGAATCCCCACGTGGCCCACTTCCACGCGCACGCCCGCCGGCCCATAATCCTTGCGCACCGCGGAAAATAGTCCAATCATCTCGTCGCGCGGATCGCCATCCTTGTCCGGCATCAGCCCATCCACATACGTTCGCGACTGGTTCGAAAGAAAATTCCCCAGCGAATAAAAAATCACCGTATTCCGGCCGTCTTGAGTCGTGTACGTCTCCACCGGCTGCAGCACGTGCGGATGATGCCCCACAATCACCGAAGCTCCCGCATCCAGCATCTTGTGCGCCATGTCCACATCCTCGGGCCGCGGCGCGGGCGCATACTCAATCCCCCAGTGAATCGACACCACCAGAAAATCGCATTGCGCGCGAGCTGCCTTCACTGCTTCCAGAACCTTCGCCTCATCCGCTCCAGCCGCGCCGCCGCTCTCGCCCGGATACGGAAAGAAGTTCACCTGCGGCTGGTCGTCTTTCTCCGGATTGCGGCCGCCGTTGAGCCACCGCGTCGTCCCCAGCCAACCAACCTTGATCCCGTTCGCCTCCGTAATCACCGGCTGCCACGTCTGCGCGGCTGTATCTCCCGTTCCCGCAAACAGCATCCCCTCTTCGCGCAGATGCTCGCGCGTCTCGGTGAATCCCGCCCACCCCTGGTCCATCACGTGGTTATTGGCAAAGGAAACGATCTTGATCCCGCTCGCCTTCAGCCCATCGATCAGAGCAACCGGCGCATCGAACATGAACGGCTTCGACCCCTTCGAGTGCGCCGGAGCCACAGGCGTTTCCATATTGACGAACCCGAAGTCAGCCTTCTCAAACACGTCGCTCACATCGCTGAACAGCGCGCCCCAGCCTTGAGTCCCGCTCTGAGAATTGTTGGCGTCGCCCGCGGCGGCCAGAGCGGCAGCAGCCGCGGCACGCACCGGCTCGTGCGGAATCACATCGCCCGCAACCGCAAAGCTCACCTGCGCCAGCTCATGCGGATAAGGAACAACCGGCACTGCCGCCGCCCGATTCGCATGGAATCCCGTCAGCAGCACCGCGCCAGCCATAGCGGCAACCAGCAGCACACTTCCACCAGCCAACCGCCAATGTCTGCGCAAGCTCAACGCAATCCTGGCGCTGAAACCCGCTCCAATCGGCCCGCTATGCAGTGCCCAATCCATCCGCTGCCCCAATCCCGACACATCCAAAATCGATCGCAAAACAGAACGCAATCAGGATACAGGGACCAACGCGACTGGGTCTGTGACAGTGTGAATCTGTATCAACTCCGTGCCCATCCATTCGCTTTTTTCTAGCGAATGGGTGGGAGAGCACAAACCTCAAGGAACGAAATCAAGCGGTCAGAGACCTAGGCGCCCTGCCATGTCATTTGAGCGCTGCCTACCGTATCGGCACGCCGCCGTTCACCACCCCGTAAGTCGCCACGGGAGGAACAACCCACTCGTTCATCGGAAATTGTCGTCTGCATTCACCGCAGGTTGTGGTCGGATACTGGGTCCCGCAATTCGGACAAGCACCTCCGGAGGCAAATGTGTCGAAGGTCTGTTGGCACTTTCCGCACTTCCAAAGTGGGCCCAATGGCGGAGCAACCTTGCAACTCGGGCAGGCAAACCCCGCGCGGCGAGGCAGTTTTTCCCGCCGCAACAACACTCTGGCCTGTTGCAGGCCGCCCCAGCAGCTGATCAACATATAAACGCCAACCAGGACACCCCAAACGGAAAGTGAGAACGCGGAAATCGCGAAGACTCCCACGATGCCTATCATGCCAACCACCACGGCCACCATCAGGCTCTTGGCGCGCCCCAGCGGAAACCACAAGAGTGACCAGAGAATCTTGCCGCCGTCCAGCGGATAGATGGGCAGCATGTTGAAGATCAGCAGACCCAAATCGATTCCAAAAATCATTTTGATCAGCATGTAGGCATCTGGCATGCTGTCCCGCCACCCCAGCGACCTGGTCCCGATCATCAGCCCGAGTAAGACGGGAGCGAGCGCCACATTCACCAGCGGTCCCGCGGCAATGCTCCACAGCATCGCTCCGGGCCGCTGCGGCGGATCGACATACGCCACACCGCCCAGCGGCCACAGCAGGATCCGGTTTGCGGTGCCGCCAACCTGCCTGCAAGCCATGGCGTGGCCAAACTCGTGCGTCAGCACAATCAGGAACAGGGCCAGATACTCCGCAATCCTCCAGGAGACCGAAGAATATCTGCTGTTGGGGCTTCCGATCTCATAAGCCGCAACCAGAAACCACCACCAGTGCAGAAACACATCCACGCCGGCGAGGCGAAAAAGACGGATCGAATTTCGATTCATACTAATGCTGGGCATGCGGGTAGCTTACTGCATCGGCAGGTTTCCGTGCACTCAATCGGATTGAATCCTTATGGAAATCTGTCTGACCTCTCAATTCCATGGCCTGAACGCAAGTCGACAGAAAATCACCCCGCTTTTGCCGGCCAATCCCTCTTACCGCAATCCGGCTTCGCGGGGTCCATCTTGCCACGGACTCGAGTACATAGACTGCGAGCGCTCCATCCCCCTTCCGCGTCTATCCGTTGCATAGACAGGTGCCCGAAGCTGGTACCCTGAAAACTGATAGAGACCATTGAAAGTCCGGCCCCAAACCGTTGTTTGGCTGCCCGGAGAGCGAAGGCATGGCTGAGTTCGTTATCAAGTTAGCCGATGAGCGTGGACGCGTGCAGGAGCAGGTGCAAACCGCCTCCACGGCTGAGGAGTTGCGCGCCCGCTTCTCCCATGCCGGCTACCACGTCTTCAGCGTCCGTGCCCGCTCAGGCTTCGCCGGCATCTCGCGGCGCAAGGTCAAGCTGGAGCCGTTCCTCATCTTCAACCAGCAGTTTCTTACCCTCATCAAAGCTGGCCTTCCCATCCTCGGTTCGCTGCAAATGCTGGCCAAAAACCAGAAAAACGCACACTTTGCCGCGCAGCTTGAAGACGTCACAACCCGTGTCAAAACCGGCGAATCGCTTTCCGCGGCCTTCGAGGCGCAAGCCGGTTTCCCGGTCATGTACACCACCACCCTGCTGGCCGGCGAGCGCTCAGGCAACCTGCAGGAGGTGCTTGAACGCTACGTAAGCTTCCAGCGCATTGCGCTCACCTTCCGCAAAAAGCTCATCGCTTCGCTCATTTATCCCGGAGTGCTGCTCACCCTGGTGTCCCTGCTCATGGTCTTCATGTTCACGGTCGTCATTCCGTCATTTGGCAAGCTTTACGACCAGTTGGGCTCCAAGCTGCCCGCCATCACCACCTACCTGCTTGGCTTCGGCACGTGGCTCAGCAACAACCTGATCTGGATAGCCCTGGTTTTGCTCCTTCTGGGTGGGGGATTCTACCGCTTTTCGACCACCGATAAAGGCCGCGATATCATCGACGCGGTGCGGATTAAACTGCCCGTCTTCGGCAAAATCTGGCTCAAGTATCAGGTAGCGCTCTTTGCGCGCACACTTTCCACGCTGCTCACCGGCGGATTGCCCCTGGTCCCGTCGCTTGAGACAGCCGCCAGATCCATCTCTTCGCGGCGTGTATCCAAGGCCGTCTTCTCGTCCATCGTCACCGTGCGCGAGGGCAAAAGCCTGGCCCAGTCCCTAGAAGGCACCGGCGTCTTTCCCGATCTCGCCTCCGAAATGATCACTGTAGGCGAGCAGACCGGCGCGCTGCCCGCCATGCTCAACTCGGTCAGTGAGTTCTTTGAGGAAGACGTGGCCACCGCGCTCACTGCTTCGCTGGCGCTCATTGAGCCGCTCATCCTCATCGTCATGGGCGTGGTCGTGGTCATCATTCTCATTTCGCTCTACCTGCCGATCTTCTCGCTCGGAGCGGCAGGCGGCGGCGGGGGGTATTAACAATGGCGGACGTACTCGCAATTCCGATTCCAGCGGCACAGGATGAACGCTCGCTGGCCGAAGCCCTGGCGCGGCGTTACTGCGCCGAATTTGTCGACCTGAAGAACTTCAAAATCCAGCACGATCTGCTGCGCACCGTGCCGGTCGAGCTGATGTTCCGCTACAACTTCGTCCCCATCGAGCAGCGGCCCGAAGCCCTCGTCATTGCCGTCAGCGATCCTTCGCGCCTGATGATCCTGGACGAAATCGCCGGCCTGCTCGGGCACCGCATCGTCGCCCGCGTCGCCACGCTCTCGCAGATCACCGATCTGCTCAAGAAAACCGAGCAGTCGCAGCGCGTCCTCGACGAAGCCAGCGAAGGCCTCACCTTCGACGTCCTCACCGGCGATGAGAACTCCGACGAAAACATCTCCATCGAGAAGCTCACCAGCGAAGAAGACATCAGCCCCATTATTCGCCTGGTGGATACGACTATCTTCACCGCTCTTGAGCGCCGCGCCTCCGACATTCA
>JBEKZG010000509.1:0-3073 GCA_049510095.1 Occallatibacter sp. | reverse complement strand
GTCGCATCCGCATGGGCGGCCATGACAGCCCCGACAAAAATGCCCCGTGGCTGACCATCGTCGGCATCGCCAAGGAGACCAGCTATTCACTGTGGGATCAGACACCCCACGGCGCGGTTTACATGGACGCACTCCAGGTTCCTCCCGGCGCCACGGAGTACGCCATCACGACAGATGGCAATCCGTTGGCACTGGCGCCCGCGGCACGCAAAGCTCTGGCCTCGCTTGACCCGGCCCTGCCGCTCAATACGGTGGAGACATATCAGCAGCTGTTGCGCGATAACCTGACTGGCCTGATGTATGCCTCAGGGTCGCTCAGTCTGGATGGAATCATCGCCTTGCTGCTGGCCGCTATCGGCATCTTTGGCGTGATGGCGAACCTGGTGGGTGAACGGACACGTGAAATCGGCGTACGACTGGCCATGGGTGCGCGGCGGGAAGACGTGCTGGGCATGATTCTGCGGCGGGCCTCGTGGCTTACCGGCACAGGGGTCTGCGCCGGCCTGGTAATGGCCTACGCACTCGCGCACGGATTGGCCAACCTGCTGCGCGGCGTTAGCCCCAACGATCCAACGGTCTTTGGCGCAATCACAGCTGCGATTGTGCTGATTGCGATGCTAGCCAGTTGGCTGCCGGCGTGGCGGGCGTCGCGCATCGACCCCATGGTGGCCTTGCGCGACGAATAGCAGGCGGCCTTTCAACCTCCGGCTGGATCGTCCTTCAGTGCTTCAGGGATCCGTGCGCCATTGTTCCTGAGGAACTCCCCAGTTACGCGGCGCGTAGAATATCTTTCCATCGGTACAACGATCAACGAAGTTGCTGCACCTTATTTTGGAGGCTTGATGGATCCCACCGAAGACGCTCATGTGCAGGCGATTTATCCCGGCGCGTCGAACGCGGGACACTTGGCGGATTCAGCGAGCACTGGCGGAAAAGTTGAGCATTTCGCCGAGGAAGACGACTCATACGCGGCGCGCGGCCCGGCCTGGTACTTCATCGGCAGAAAGGGTCTGAGGGCTGGCTGGTCGGTTTTGATTTTCTACGCCCTTTACCGGCTCTTATCCGTTATTCTGGGCACGCTGGCCGTCACTTTCGATCCGGACCTGACGAAAGCGGCCTTTACCGCCGGCACGGTATTTATCGGAGACCTGATTCCCCTGCTTGCAATTGTAGGCGCGGTCGCAGTCGTGGCCCGCCTCGAAGGTCGCAGAATCCTGGACTACAACCTGACCGGTGCCCGCTCCCTGATCCATTTCCTCAGCGGAAGCGTGGCTGGATTTGCGGCTCTTTCCCTGCTGGTGGGAGTGCTGTATTGGGGAGGATGGCTCCATTTCGGAGCCGCCGGCCTGGGCGGTGCGGGCATCTTTAAATCCGGTGCGATGTGGGCCGCGGCCTTTCTTGTGGTGGGCCTAGTTGAAGAGGGCAGTTTCCGCTGCTATCTGCAGTTCACATTCACGCGCGGTCTTAACCTCTGGTGGGCGCTGGGAATCATCGGCGCGGTCTGCCTGGACCTCATGCTGACAGGCAAAGGCAACGGCATCTGGGGCGTCTACGTCATAGCGGCGCTCGGACTGGTTCCCTGCCTAGTGTTGCAATTAAAGAAAACTGCGGGATCGGGTTTCTGGCAAGCGGCCTGGGTCACGTCGACACTGTTTGGATTCCGTCACACCGCCAACAACGGCGAGAATTGGATTGGCATCTTCGCAGTGGCGCTGATCGGGTTTGTCTTTTGCGTCAGCGTGTGGGCCACCGGCTCGGCGTGGTGGGCCATTGGCTGCCATGCGGCGTGGGACTGGGCGGAGACCTATTTCTACGGCGCGGCGGACAGCGGTAATGTGGCGACGGGCCACTACCTGACCACAAGCCCGGCAGGCGCAGCACTGTGGAGCGGCGGCACCGACGGTCCTGAGGGCAGCGTGCTGGTGATTCCGGTGGTTCTGCTTCTCATGGTGGTCGTGCTCGTTTTCTTCCGCCGCGAGAACGCTGTGGCGCAGAACGTTCCGGTTTCGGAACTGCCGGCGGGGTAGACGATGCGGCTTTGGCTCAACCGTACCGGCGAAATCTCACTGCGCGAGCAGCTGATAACGCAGGTAATTCTGGCCATCCTTTGCAAGGAACTGCTTCCCGGCCAGCGCTTGCCCAGCATTCGGGATCTGGCTCGCCGCTTCTCCATCCATGCGAATACGGCCACCGCTGCCTATCGAGAGCTGGAGCGCGAAGGATGGGTTGAATTCCGCCACGGCAGCGGTGTATATGTGCGTGCAACGCAGCCTGCTGCACCGCTCTCGCCTCAAACTGCGGCGGAGTTTGTCGTCGACCGGCTCATTGGCGACCTGGTTGCGAAGGCCCGAAAGCAGGGCGCTACAGAAACACTGCTTCGGGCACGACTGCGCCGCTGGCTGGCCATTGAGCCTCCTTCGCGGTGGATGGTAATTGAACCCGACCTGGAGTTGCGCCGTATTCTCATCCACGAGATGACGCAGGCGCTGGCGCTGCCCGTAGTGGGTTGTGCACCGGAGGAATGTGCCACTGCCGATAATCTGAACGGATCGCTGCCCGTTGCGCTGCCCAGTAAAGCGGCTGCGGTGCGCAAGCTTCTACCGGCTGGATCGGAGCTGATCACCCTCCATGTGCATCCCGTGGCGCCGGAGCTTGAGGCCTATCTGAAGCGCTATCTGCCTGAGCACAGTGGCGATCTGATCGGCATTGCCTCGCGATGGCCGGAGTTCCAGCGCATCGGGCGCACCATGCTGGTGGCCGCCGGATTGCCGCCGGAAAGCCTGCTGGTGTGCGACCCCACGCAGCCGGGCTGGAAGCGCGGACTCGCTGCGACCTCCGGCGTGGTCTGCGATTCCGTCACAGCGCTTGAATTGCCGGCGGGGCTGTTTCCCATGCGGTTTACGCTGCTCGACGCGGACTCGCTTGCGCCACTGCGCGCGATGGAGGCTACTCTAGTCGATCCTGAAAAAGTCTTAATCAGACGGGTTGCAATTGATCCTGGAAGGCTTCAGAGGCCGTAATACTCTGAAGCCCGCCCCAGATGCTCATCATGCAGAGCAGAACAATGCGCCAA
>JBEKZG010000508.1:0-3075 GCA_049510095.1 Occallatibacter sp. | reverse complement strand
GCTGGTGAACGGGACGACGGTTCCGCTGGCGGTGACTCCAGAGACGGTGACGGGCACGCTGAAGGAGACGACGCTGGCCAGAGGGGCGTCCGTGCCGACGATGAAGGACGAACCTGTTTCGGTTGGTGGGGGGGTGGTGGTTGAAGAACCTCCGCCTGCGGAGCAGCCTGTGGCCACCATGGCGGCGGCTGCCAGCGAAAGAAAGGCTGCGGGCAAAAATCTGAGCTGTGTCCTGGATTCCATAGCGATACTTCCTCTCAATTGGTGTCGTTTTGCGTGTTCGATGACGAGCGAATGCCGGCAAGTTGACGAGTTTGCTATTGCACAGAGTGCATGGTGAAACCGCGCTACGTGACGCAGGGTACGACCCGCGCACACTTTCCGCGATTTCATAACCATCTCAATGCAGCAGCGTTCACCAGAGAGCGTTTGGTGCATTCGCCTGGAGCTAATTTCTTGAAGCCATGAGCCGTAACCTGTGCCGCTTGCTTCAGCATTGAGATCAGTTCGATTGCGTGCCAGGTTCTAACTGGGGAAACACGCGGGTGTGGGATTAGTTGTGCGAATTTGGAAAAAAGTTAAGTGAAGCTTAAGGCACCTGCGGCCACCCGCGGTGCGGCAGACGCTCGAGGGAGGCTCGCACGGGCTTGGTTGCTTGCTTCCCTTGCGCTCGACCGCCCACGAACGAAGGCCTGTCCGTGGGGACCCCGGTTCAGCGCCAGAATGGGGTACGGGAGGCATATCGAGGTTTGTGCTGTCCCACCCATCGCGCGATAAAGCTACGCGATGGATGGGGCACGAGGCTGTTTGTGCGATGAGAAAGATTGAGAAAGCGCAGAAGACGATTGGGCGAGCAGTCTGGCGGCGTCTTTGGCGAAGTAGGTGGCTATGAAGCCTGCGCCGGCGCGGCGGATGCTTAGTAGGGACTCGATGATGGCGCGGTCGCGGTCCAGCCAGCCTTTTTCAAAGGCGGCCTGGAGCATGGAGTATTCGCCGGAGACCTGGTAGGCGCCTATGGGGACGTCGACGCGCTCGCGGGCGGCGCGGATGACATCGAGATAGGGCATGGCGGGCTTCATGAGGATCATGTCGGCGCCTTCCTGTATGTCGAGGTCGATTTCGCGCATGGCTTCACGGATGTTTGCGCCATCCATCTGATAAGTCTTGCGGTCGCCGAATTGAGGGGCGGAGTCGGCTGCTTCGCGGAAGGGACCGTAGAAGGCGGAGGCGAACTTGGAAGCGTAACTGAGGATGGGTGTATTGGCGTATCCTTCGTCGTCGAGGACGCTGCGGATGGCCCTGACGCGGCCGTCCATCATGTCGCTGGGGGCGACGATGTCGGCTCCGGCCTGGGCGAGCGAGAGGCCGGTGCGGGCGAGGAGATCGATAGAGGGATCGTTCTCGACTTGCCATTTCTCGCCGTGGGCATCGCTGGTTTCAGAGACGATGCCGCAGTGGCCGTGGCTGGTGTACTCGCATAGGCAGACGTCGGCGATGAGGACGAGCTTTTTGGAGGCAGCCGAACTCTTGAGCGCGCGCAGGCCCTGCTGGACGATACCGTTATCGTCATATGCGCCGGAGGCTTGCTCGTCTTTGGATTCGGGAAGGCCGAAGAGGAGCAGGCCGCCGATGCCGAGGCTGGCGGCTTCTTCGGCTTCGCGGACGACTCGATCGACGGAGAGATTGAAGACGCCGGGCATGGAGCCGATGGGACGGCGGACGCCTTCGCCGGGACAAATAAAGAGCGGGTAAATGAGGTCGCCGGGGTTGAGGGAGGTTTCGCGCACGAGGGCGCGCAGCGGCTCAGTCTGGCGGAGACGGCGCATCCGTGTTTCTGGAAAGCTCATGAATTGATTGTAGCGGCAAGGGACAGGGACTAGGGACTGAGGGACTAGGGATTGGTGGCTGGCTGGTAGTATCTGGAGTAAATCATATGGAAACTCGAGAGACTGTGGCGGCGGATGGGGCTTGGAAGCAGCAATGGGCGCAGGCCGTGGTGATGGTGGCGCTGTTTTCGGTTCCGGGGCTGATGTGCGTGCATTTTGCGATTGTGCACGACCCGGATATCTGGTGGCACTTGCGCAGCGCGCAGTGGATTCTGCAACACGGTGCAGTGCCGCGGACGGAGCCCTTCTCCGCAATTGGAGCGGGCAAGCCATGGGCAGCCTATAGCTGGCTGTACGAACTGATGGTCTACTGGCTTTACAGCCACCTGGGACTCGTAGGGATTGTGGTTTACACGGCGGGGATGGCGTCGGCCATTACGATGGCGTTGTTTCGGATGAATCGGCGCTTGCAGACGGATTTTACATTGACGGTGCTGCTGACGTTTGCGGGATCGCTCTGCCTGATCAATCTGTGGACGCCGCGGCCTTGGTTGTGCACGATCCTGTTTTTCGTGGTGGAACTGGATGTGCTGATGGAGGCGCGCAAGACGGGCAAGACGAGGGAACTCAATTGGCTTCCATTGCTGTTTGCGCTGTGGGCAAATGTGCATATTCAGTTTGTGATTGGGCTGCTGGTGTTGGGGATGGCGTTGGGGGAGGAAGTGCTGGCCCGCTTTTGGAGCGCTGTCCAGACGCGGATCAGCCCAATCCGGCTTGGGGTTGTGTTCGTTGCATGCGTTCTGGCGACGCTGGTGAATGCGTATGGCCTGGGGATCTACCGGGTGGTCCACGAATATGCGACACAGCCCGGTGTTTTCGACCTGATTTCCGAATTCAAGGCGATGCCGTTTCGCAGCCCTCAGGATTATGGCGTTCTGCTTTTCGCGCTTGGGGGCGTAGTGGTGTTGGCAAGGGCTCGACGCCTGGAACTATTTGAGATCGTATTGCTGGGTTACGCGATCTATGTTTCGTTTCGTTCGCTGCGCGATGTGTGGGTGCTGGTTGTTGTGGGGAGCGCAATTGTTGCGTCAGGACTGAAAGGAAGGGATGAGAACCGGTTTGTGGTGACTGCCATGTTTGCGCCATTTGTGGCGATTGCCACGGCGCTGGTGGTGTTTCTTAGCTTCCGGTTGCAGCAGGTGGATAACAAGCTGCTTGCAGCGAATGTGGCTGCAAAGATGCCGGTGCG
>JBEKZG010000507.1:0-3078 GCA_049510095.1 Occallatibacter sp. | reverse complement strand
CAACCGGTCAGCGCGGCTTTGCTCATCAGGGCGAGTTCGTCTTGGTCCTTCAAGCAGCGCAGCGGTTCTACTAGCGGTGACTCGAGTGGCGCAAGGAAGGTGCGGCGGAGTTTGTACGGAAGCGAGTTTTTCCATCTGGAAAGGTCTGCAACCGAAGTCCAGGCAGGATCAAATCCCACCGTGTCCGCGCCTGGTTGCGCGACGAGCCACTCAATGGCCGCCACTGCCGCGGAGCCGGACATGATGCGAACGTGTGTGTTTTCAACCTCTTCCGCCGCTTGCGTTTTGTAGCGCCCATCGGTGAACAGGCATGCCGCCCGCCGCGTAATCGCCAGCGCCGCGTTCGAGCCGGTAAATCCTGAAAGGTAGCGAATGTCCGGGAGGTGGGTGATGAGGAGCCCCGACGATTCGGCTTTGGTTAACCTGCGGCGTAATTGCCCAATGCGGCGTGAGTGGTCCACTGCGTAAGAATAGCAGGGCGATGAGGGGGCAAACGGCTGCTTATAGGGTTGTTCTACATAACCCAACAAGTTGCTGGAAGGGCTAAAAAACCATGGCAAATGGCTGCCCGGAGGGTGAGCTTTCTTTGAAACATGAACCTACAGGCCAGTCCGCGAAGATGATTTGAGTCGCTGAGAATTGAACTAATCGAGCAAACGGGTTGCAGAGAATTTGACACTATTTCGGAAAACGCGCTGAAATCGCACGAGTTGCCTGGCTTAACCAGTTGATAACGCAGTCTTTACTTTGGTTTTTCTTGCAGTGCAATTGCACTCGCGAACTGCGCAGGGCCGGGGTTAGGAAGCCTGGCCTGTTTTCGAGCACGACTAACCGCTGTATTTCTAAAATGCCGGCCGTACAGGCTTCTTGTGCTCTGGATCAATCTCCGCCTCGGCCGCGTGCAGGTCTGACTGGCGATCCATCCATTCATCGAGCCGCGACCGCTTGAAGCGCCACCTGTTCCCCAGTTTGAAAGCGGGCACGAAACCCTCCGAGGCATATTTATAGAGGGTGTCTGGAGAGATGCCCAGATAGTCCGAGGCGGTGCGAATATCCATCACCTCGCGTACTTCGGGAACTAGCAGGTTGGAGCGAACCGCGGCGTTGCGCATCAGTGCCTCCCGGCATCAAAGGGTGCCTCAAAAGATCCGGCATATATACCGGTACTCTTGTATATAACGCGGTTTCACCTGCCAATTCAAGGGTTTTTAGGGAGTTATAGGAAATTCACGGGCATTGCGCTTTACAATCCGGGAGCCAACTCGAACAGCTCGGCCCGCTGTACCCCGCCTGTTGGGCCGGCGCGCAAGCGGGACGCAACGGCTTGGGCTGTTACGACGGATGGTGCGTATCCGGCGAGACGGGCTTCCCTCGGGAAGTTCCGCACAAATGCAGTATCGGCACCATGCAATTTTGCAGGGCTAAAGCCCAACGTTCATTTTGTGCGGCTTGCGGCGCGAGTAAACTCATGCCCCGATACACGGCGCACACCCCACGGTTTTTTCACCAAGGTGTGAAGTCGTGCACCGTCTCAAAGCGCTTCTGAAAAGAGCTTTCCTCGGCCTCGCAGTCGTGCCTGCCAAAAAACAAAGGGTTAAGAGATTCCCTAGTTCTGGTCTTCGCGCCTGTGCAATGTCGGCTGGTCGCTGGTGTCGGAACCACTGTTCCCGCTCGACGTGCTGGACGGGCTCGACGAACTGTTGGGATCGTTCGATCCCGTGCTCGCACGACGCAGCGACGGCTTCTTGGTGTCCTTGGAATCTGTGAGGCGGCGCTTGTTCTCAATACGCGCGAGCCTCGCCTTGATATCGTCGAATTCAGAAGTGGTCACCGTGTATTCATCGCGCGGAGGAAGGATGCGTGCAATCTCTTCCTGCGAATGCAGGATACGATCAGGCGTTTGCGGATGATCAGAGAACGCCTTGGCGACCATGCCCGGCTTGCGCTTTTCAAGAGCCTGCACCTTCTCAAAGAAGGCAATGAAGGCCTGTGGGTCGTATCCGGCGCGATACATATACTGCACGCCCAGGTAGTCGGCCTGCGATTCAAACTCGCGGGAGAATTTCAAGAAGGTCATCGGCACGGCAAGGCTCGCAGCCTCATAGATGCCGTACCCCGTCCAGCCACCGATGAAGATCAACGGGATAGTGCCCAACTGCGCATAATTCATGCGCGTCTGCTCGCGCACGGCGTGGTGAGCGCAGACATGCGCCGTTTCATGGGCCATCACTCCGGCCAACTCCGCCTCTTCGTCGGCGTTCAGGATCAGGCCTGAATTGACATAGAAGAATCCGCCCGGCAGCGCCATGGCGTTGATTTCATCGGAATCGATTACCTTGATGGTGAACGGAACCTTGCAATCCGAGTTCTTGACGATGTTCTGGCCCACCCGGTTTACGTACTCAACCACCACCGGATCGGTGATGAACTTGGTGCTCTTCTCAATCTCCGAGGCGTACATCTTCCCCATTTTGATTTCGGTGTCCACCGAGTACCAGTTACCCATTCCGCGCCCGCCGATGTCGCGGTTTCCCACTGCGCTGACATCGTCGATACTGCCCGCCTTCACGTTGATCTTCTGGCTGCCTGGCTCAACCACTTTGTCCGGATTGACGGCGACCGCTTCCGAGTCTCCACCCACGGGTGTGGTACCAGGAGCCGGAGGTTTGCCGGAAGTCGAAGACTTGTCGTCGGCGCCCGTCGTGGCTGGAGTCGTCTGCGCCGGCGGAGTTGCCGCGGGCGTATCGCCTCCCACGGGCGTGGTTCCGGGAGCGGGCTGGGCGGCCGGGGGCGTCTGCGCTGTGCCTGATGCAGGCTGCTGGGCAGGCTGGGTTGTTGCGGGGGCGCCAGTCGGGGCAGGAGATGATTGGGCAGGGGTTGCCGGCGCGGACTGCGCACATACTACAGTGGTCAGCGCCAACGCCAGACCTGCCAGCGTTATTGCTTTCGAGCTCATTGAGTCTGACCTCATGACCTAACCTCCAGCGATCAGCCGGGATACACGGGTTGCGCCGCTTCGCTCCATCGCTTAGACGCTAGTATCCGCCTGTTTGGCAACAGAAGATAGCAATATTTCCT
>JBEKZG010000506.1:0-3081 GCA_049510095.1 Occallatibacter sp. | reverse complement strand
GAGGGCGCAGACGCCCAAACTCAGAAGAAGCTGCAACCAGAAAATAGTGACGTTATTCACCGCGAGTCCCACGCACGAAGTCATCTCCGCGCAAACCGCTAAGAGTGCTCATCATTCGGCTCCCTTTTACGAGGTCGATTACAAGACAGACATGTCTGTCTGCTGTACGATGAGTATAGACAGACCAGTCTGTCTTCTGTCAAGATGAATTCGATGAAAACACAAAAACAATCCGATCCGCGAGCGAGAATCCTAGCGGTAGCCGACCGTCTCTTCTACGCAGAGGGGGTCCGCGCGACCGGCACCGAGAAGATCATGTCCATCGCCGAAGTCGCAAAGGCGACCTTCTATCGGCATTTCGAAAGCAAGGATGCCCTCGTGCTCGCGTACCTCGCAAACCGCGATCAAGCCCTTTGGGACTATCTCTCGCAGCCCACTCCCCCAAAGGATCTGCGTGAAGCTCTGATCAAGTTCGAACAAATGGCGAGCTGGCCCGAAATGATCGGCTGCCCGTTCCTGCGTATCGCATCCGAATACCCGGACACTGACCATCCGTTCCATCGCCTGGCGATCGAACACCAAAACAAAATTGTGGACTATCTCACCGACCTGCTCAAGCCCTTCGCAATCGACAAAAGAGCGCCGGCAGCGGCGATACTGAGCGTCATCGATGGCGCCTTCTCCCTTCGAATGCTCTATGGGAATTCGAAGGTGGTTCCGATTCTCTCGCCCGCCGAGGCAGTGCTCAAGAGCTTTCAGAGTACGCGAGCTCAACGCCGCAGATGATTCGCTCTCATTATGAAAGATTGGTCGGTGTCCTGCTTCGGACCCATGGGGAACAGTTATCGCACCGCTTCGAATGCCGAATCGACCCGAGGACCGCGCCAAAATGTCTCTACCCATCGAGGATTGGCGAGGTTTCCCGACGAAAAAAGGTCTTTTGCGCTATTACTGACCAATAGCGCGTTCATCAGGGCTCATTGTTTTGAGGGTGTTTTCGAAACGCGCATTGGCCTGTTAGTAACAGTTGAAGTTATAGGCGCAATGCGGCTCGGGTTGCGGCTGCAATAGCCCCAATGTGCTTAGGGTTGACGAAGCCCCACACCTCACGGCTCGGGGGACGGCCATTCATCAGGTCGCGCCGGTAGCTGAAGCAGCCCAGGTAGAGGGGCCGGATGTGCATCACCGCTTCCAGACGTTCTAGCTCTTCGTCAGTCAACTCGACGTACCGGCGGTACGCGCCCACGGCCAGTTTGATCCAGTCGCCGTTGCCCCAGGTGCCCCACATCAGCCACGCGAAGTCGGCCAGGCGCGGTCCACGCCCGGCTGCCTTCCAGTTGATTGCTACTGGCCCGTTCTCGCCTACGATCACGTGATCCGGGGCGTGGAGGAGATTGCCGTGGACGAGCGCCTCAGGCAAACCCTCGCCGTCGTCCGCCGAGCGCACGAGGCCGCGTAGCTTCTCGAACCGCTCACGGTCGGAAGGGATGACCTTGGTGTCGACGGCATCCAGGAATGCGAGCGCTGCCATTAGGTCTTGCCGCGGGCTTCCCTCGTGGCGTGGATCATCGCCGCTGGCCCCACCGGGACGGCGGACCGACTCGTCGAATGGCAGCGTGTGCAGACGTCCCAGCAAGTCGCCCATGATGGCGAACTTCTCGCTGCCCCCACTTCCGACGGCCATGGGCAGCGGCCCGCCGGGGACCAAGCGAGTCACGAGGACGGTCGAATCGTCGCACTGTGACACGGCGTCATCGGCCGCGAGGCGCTCCGCCGGGTAATCCTGCCGCTCAAGGAAGCGCAGGATCGCCGCATCGCCTTCCACGCCGGCTCGCGGGCGGGCAGGTGAAAACGCGCGCGCAATCCAAGGGTCGCCGTCGCGGCGATCAATGCGAAAAACGTCGTCGTGGTGATGACTGATTTTGGTCGCGGCGACCGCGTCGATGCTGTAGCGGTCCCGGAGATGAGCGACCAACCGCTCACCGGCGGGCTGATGGACCAGGCGGCCTTGGAGTTCTTCGAGGTCGGTGAGCGCTTGGGTGTAGCGCTGACCGGTTTCCT
Organism: Occallatibacter sp.; assembly: GCA_049510095.1. Lineage (GTDB taxonomy): Bacteria > Acidobacteriota > Terriglobia > Terriglobales > Acidobacteriaceae > Telmatobacter. Next base: position 1,020 of record JBEKZG010000506.1, on the reverse strand, counting down.
CGGCGTGGCGGCGTACGACCTTCTTGAAGCTGGCGTCTTTCGTCATGACAAGCCTCCTCGGTGGCACCCTCGTCCCCCAGCGACGCGATGCGGAGATGGCTTGTGATGTGGGTGACCATGAGGGCAAATCCCCTTCACCAATGGAACTCCTGCTGGGGTGGATGTTCCACGGCTCGGCGACTGGTCAGCGCCGTGATTCCACCCTACCCAACCATTCCAGCTCGCGTCAAGCGTAGGTGTCGATATGCCGCCATCAAACAGGAATTGGCAAAAACAGGCACTGTTCATCATCGCCGAGTATCAAATCGAGCTCGACTGGCCCCCAAGCTCGATTAGCTCGTTGGCCCGTTATCAACAGATGACAGCCTGAACTCCGAAAGTTACTTCATCTATATTGCTTGAAATCAACCATATGGCTGAGTCGATTGCGGTGCAGAATTGACATTAAAAAGGCTGCCATAATTGCGGCAAGGAGGCAGCTTATATGCGCAGAAAAAAGTCAAAACCAAACTATCGGAAGATCGTCCTCCGCTTGCCGGATCTCGACCACGCAAAAGCATCCGTACTCAACAGCCTGAGCTCTCCACAATCACGACGCAACTATCGCTTTGCGATGGACCAATTCATTTCCTGGTACTGTTCAGAGCCACGGCTTGCGCTCAATCGCACTGTAGTGCTCAGATTCCGACTCTATTTGGAGAGCCTCGGATTGGCAGCCGCAACTATCAACCAGAGGCTCGCTGCCGTGCGGCGCCTTGCCTATGAAGCAGCAGATTCTGGTCTGCTGAGTCCTGAATTGGCGGCAGGCATCCGGCGTGTGAAGGACGTCAAGCACCTGGGCCAGCGATCTGGAAACTGGTTGACTATCGATCAAGCCCAATTGCTCGTTGAAAAATCTGACGGTGACGGGCTTAGAAACAAGCGAGACTTTGCGATGATTTCCATTCTTCTTGGCTGTGGTTTGAGACGGGCGGAACTCGCCGCCTTAAACATCGACGACATTCAGATTCGTCAGGGACA
>JBEKZG010000505.1:0-3104 GCA_049510095.1 Occallatibacter sp. | reverse complement strand
GCCGGCGGCGGCAAGAAATGCGCGGCGCGTGTTACGCTCGCCGGGGCTTTCGGTCTCGAGGATGATGTTTGCGATGGTTGAGTTATTCGCCAGTTCACTCATATAGAAGGAGCCCCCTCCATGGTTTTCTGGGCGCGCGCCACAACGGACACGAGCCATCCAATGACACCCAAGCCCGCGACGAAGAGGACCAGGAACAGGCCGACGACGGACCAGTTGGTGACGACGACGCGATCCCATACGTCATAGCCTTTGCTGAGCAGGGTGAGGTCGCGCACGCCGTCGCGGAAGACGGTAAAGGTGATTTCGACAAGCGCCGCGAGCAACAAAGCGGACCATGACAAGAGGCCCGAGGAGACTTTGGCGAAACCGGCAATAGCGGCCAGAAGGACGGCGACCAGGACGAGGATTCCCCATCCGTATCCTGCGAACCCGGCGAATTTGTAGAGGGGATGAGCGGAGAGGCCGGCTTTGACCGCGTCGGGTTGGACGGAGAAGGCCCAGAATCCAGCGGCGAGATAGACGAGGCCGAAGAGAGCGGCGACTTTGCCGCCGAGGCCGGCAACGAATCTTTGCTCGTCCGGTGTAAAGGTACTGCGAGCGGAGAGATAGACGAGCCAGAGTCCGCCGATGAAGAGTCCGCCGGCCATCATGAGCAGCCAGCGCGGAGTGAGTGTTGGGTCGCCGGTGGGCAGGTAAGCGCCCATGGAGGATGCGGAATACATATCGCGCCAGACTTCGGGGCGGAGCATCAGCGTCATGTTGGTGGAGAGCAGACGGGCGACGCTGCCGGCGAGCAGCCATGCGATAAGACCGACCCACCAGGCGGACTTGCCCGCATCAAGCCGCGCGGAGAAGCGATAGAGCAGCCAGTAAGTTAGCATGAGAATGCCGATGATGGCGATCCAGTAAATGCCGATGAGGACACTGGATGTATAGAGCGCGCGGCCGTAGAGCACCTGGGCAAAAAGGAGCGGGGGCACGCCAAGGTTAATGACGAAGGTCATGACGACGGTGAGGCGGCGAGCCAGCGCGCGCGCGGTGACATGCGATAGCGCCGAGCCGCGGAAGAGGCTGAGCAGAACGGCGAGAAGGAGCCCGCCCAGGAGCATTTCCACGGCTACGAAGTGCAATGCCAGAGTAACGATATGGAGCAGCTTGAGGAGCCATATCGGAGCCGGCAGAGGAATTGGATCGACAGCGGGAAAGACATGCATGACGGCTTAGGTGTTCCTTTCGGTGTCCAAACGAAGCGGCGGATGAAACGAAAAAGAGAGGGGCATTTTGGACTGTTTCTCTCCAATTTAAGGTTGAAAGAAAAAGTTAGCGTCCGAGGCAAACGGCGGTCTGTGACACCGCTCACATTTGTTCGTGACACACTCGGCTAGTCTGCTGGCGGGTAAGCGATTTTTCGGGGCCGGGTGAACCGATGAAGAGGACCAACTCGTCGATGCAACTGACGCGAGCCGCCGATTATGCGATCCGGGTGATGGTGCACCTGGCGACGCTGCCGGCGCACGAGCGGGCATTGCTGCCCGCTTTGGCGAAGGCTACGGGAGCACCGGAGAGCTTTCTGTCGAAGGTGCTGCAGGCGCTTGCGCGAGCCCGGCTGATCACATCGCATCGTGGACACTCGGGAGGGTTTGAAATATTGCCCAAGGGCCGGCGGGCGTCGATGCGCGAGGTAATTGAAGCGATCGACGGGCCTTTGTATTTGAACTTGTGCCTGATCTCGGAACGGGCGTGCAAGAGAGCGAAATGGTGCCCGGCGCACCCGGTGTGGGTGAAAGCGCAGGAGGCGATGCTGGAGGTGCTGGAGGGAGCGGTGATTGCCGAGCTGGCGCTGGCTGTGCGGCCTCGATCGGGCGGTGCGGTTTCAGGGGTTGGGCAACTGAGGGTATTGAGGGCGTAAGAGCGAAGCGGCTATGCTCGCCAGGCGCAATTCTCCCGGACGATTCTCCACCTTTCGGTCGATACCTGGGGCTACCCCGGCCCGTATACTGGCTGCCTATGTTTCAGGTTCTGCGCACGACCACTCTCCTTGGGCTGCTGGCCGCGGGAATGCCCGCACTTGTTGTTGGACAAGCCACCGGTCCCGGTGCTCTTCCCCCTGGGCAAACAGCTGAGAAACCTACTGAAGGCGCACAGCCGCCCGCTGCCAGCGGCCAGGAGACGGGGACGCCGCACCCGATCCAGCTCGACGCGCAACATCGGCCGATTACCGAAGGCGGTTTTGTGAGTAGCGGTCCGGTTGTCTTTATCGACGACTCGGAAAAAGCGGGGCTGATGCACTGGACGCACAAGATGGGCACGCCTCAGAAGAGCTACCTGATTGAGACGAAGGGCTCGGGGGTGGGGCTGATCGACTACGACCATAGTGGATGGTTGTCGATCTACGTGGTCAACGGGTCGACAGTGGACGCGCTGACGGGCAAGGAGACGCCGCCTCATGCGGCACTGTTCCGCAACAACCACGACGGGACGTTTACCGACGTGGCGGAGAAGGCGGGCGTGACCAATGACCGCTGGGGCACGGGCGTGGCGATTGCGGACTTTGACAACGACGGATGGCCGGATATTTTTGTGTCGAATGTGGGAAAGAACCGGCTCTACCACAACAATCATGACGGAACGTTTACCGACGTGGCGGAGAAGGCTGGTGTGCAGCTTGGCAACTGGTCAAGCGGGGCCACGTGGGGCGACTATGACGGCGACGGACGGCTGGATTTGTTTGTGGCGGGTTATATCCACTGGGACTGGAATAATCTGCCTGCCGCGGCTGGGAGCGGGGATCACAATGCGTTCTGTACTTTCCGTGGAGAGCCGGTGGCGTGCGGGCCAAGGGGATTGAAGGGCGAGCCGGATCACTTGTTTCATAACAATGGCGACGGGACGTTTACGGATGTGAGCGAGAAGGCGGGAGTGGCCGACAAGCCAGGGTATTACGGGCTGGGCGCGCTGTTTGTGGACATCAACAACGACGGCAAACCGGACCTGCTGGTGGGCAACGACTCGACGCCGAACTATCTCTATCTGAACAAGGGTGACGGGACGTTTGAAGACGTGAGTTATGCTTCGGGGTTCGCGGTGAATGGCGCGGGGCA
>JBEKZG010000504.1:0-3106 GCA_049510095.1 Occallatibacter sp. | reverse complement strand
GTGAGGAATGTCGCTCAATGATTCCTCTTCGTCTCCGTCGGCAGGGTAAGAAAGAACGTGGTCCCTTCCTTCGCGTCGCTGATCACCCAGACATGCCCATGATGAGCCTCAGCCGCCTTTTTCACCGCGGACAAGCCAATCCCCGTTCCGGGAATTGAATCCTTGAGCTGGGCTGACCGGTAAAAGCGGTCGAAAATGCGTTCCCGATCCTCAAGCTGAATGGGCGGTCCAAAATTATGAACTGAGAGAATCACTTCGCCATGGCCGGCTCGCGCTTCAATCCTGATGGGAGTGTCTGGCGATGAGTACTTTCTCGCGTTGTCGACAAGCTGAACAAGGATCATGGCCAAAAGAGCGCGGTCGGCCCGGACAGTCAGTCCGGGCTCTTCCACCGTGACAACAACCCGGTGCTTTACCTCTTCTCCGGCCGGGCTGGTCAGCGCTTCCGCAATCACTTCCTGAATATTTGCATCATCGGTCTTCAGGCCCACTTGTTGCGTTTCCAATTTGGCGGTCAACAGCAATCGCGTGCACAGTTCATTCAGCCGGACCGCTTCTCCATCGATCAGTAACGCAAGATCGCGCTGCGAATCCGAAAGCCCTCCCAGCTCGAGCAAACCCGAACTCGCCGTCTGCACTGCCGTCAACGGCGTCTTGAACTCGTGCGCCAGCGCATCCATCACGGCGGCGCGCAACTGCTCGCTCTTGCTCGCCGTCTCGGCTCGTTCCTCGTTTTCAAACGATTGGTGCCTGTCGATCGCAATCGCCGCCAAGGCCGCCAGCGCATCCAGCACCAGCGGGCTGATCTTGCCGCGAACCACCAGCCTGCCTACCGGTACTGTCCCCGATTGAAGCCCGGAATGGAGTATCCGCTGATGCGTGTCGGCCCTCGAATCGTCCTGCGAGGTCCCAGCCAGTAAACTTTCGCTGGCAGCATCCTGCTCACCCGTGCCCCACTCGCCCATGCGGTCCTGGCGCTGCAGATGCGCATCGAACAATGCCACAGCCTCTAAGCTGAATATCCTTTGAATCAGCACCACAAGCTGCGGTCCAGGAGGCTCGTGCAGATCCAGCAGCAGCGAACTGCGGCTCAACTCGTAAAGCTGCTCCATTCCCGTTCGATGAAATGCGGCCTCGCGCGCACTCCGCAATTCCTTCGCCGACAGCCTCCCGATGACCAGAGCAGTAATCTGGAACGCCCCCAGAGCAACCCAGTCATGTGGATCCGACATGCCGAATCGGAAGAGCGGCCGCGTGAAGAAATAATCGAGGCACCCGGCAGCCAGAAGCGAAATGTATGAAGCCTGCCAAAAACCGAATAGCAAGGCTGTCATCACCACCAGCAGCAAATCAATAAAACTGATGGTGGTCAGGTCAACCCGCAGGACAAAGCCAAGATAAGTCAGCAGAGCGAGCACCCCGCTGGACGCAAGACACTGCCCGACGAAACGAAGACTCACCACCGGATACTTTCTTACTGATCCAAGAACATTGGGCATTCGACCTGGCTGTTCTTCTGGCTATCTATTAGTCCTCCACCGCTGAACCCGACCCCGATGGATGAAACGGCATACCACGGATTTCGCCCCGGAGGGGCCGAAGGATAATAGCCCAGGATGGACGCTTCGTCCGCCGTAGCGGACGAGGCGGGAATCCTGGGTTAGCCACCCCCTTTGAACCCGGCGCCCCGGAGGGGCAGCGCGAACCTCGGCCCATTCCTTTCTAGTTACTCAGTTTTGAGCGTAGTCAGGTTCACATAAAAAACTCGTAAGGAAGACGTCCTTAGCAGACGCGGATTCAAGTATGGCGCCGTTCGGAAACGCAACCCATCGGAACTTTAATCTACGGAATCCCCAATATCTTGTGCGTCTGCAAGCTCAATCTCCATTGCGGATGATTCAGGCAATACTTCACCGCCAGTTCCGTATTCGCCGCGCGGATTGGCCCATCCATCGGCTGCAAAAAGAAGTGCCGGAATCCCAGTCCCTCGAACTCCGAAGGTGTCGCATCCGCCTGCGGAAACACCAGCTTCAATTCGTCTCCACTCGTCTGCTTCAGCGCCGCCCCCGCCTTTGGGCTAACGCAGATCCAATCCAGCCCCGCCGGAACCGCAATCGTCCCATTCGTCTCCACGGCAATCTCAAACCCCTGCGCATGAAACGCTTCAATCAGTGCGGCGTCCAGTTGCAGCAACGGCTCACCACCCGTACAAACCACAAACCGTTTTCCCGCCGTCGAATGAGCAGGCCATTTCTCCGCAACCGCAGTCGCCAGCGCCTCCGCCGACTCGAACTTTCCCCCACCAATCCCATCCACGCCTACAAACTCCGTATCGCAAAACCGGCAAATCGCCGTCGCTCGATCCGCCTCGCGCCCCGACCAAAGGTTGCACCCCGCAAACCGGCAAAACACCGCCGCGCGCCCAGCCTGTGCCCCCTCGCCCTGCAACGTATAAAAAATCTCTTTAACCGCGTAGCCCATAAGCTCAGCCCTTATCTACTAGCTTCTAGCCGCTAGCTTGTTTTGCGAGAATCCGGCCCGTCTACTTCGCGAAGCGAATACAAAAGCTAGCAGCTAGAAGCTAGAAGCTCGGTACTCAATTGGATCCTCAATGCCATTCTCCCGGAACCCCTTCTTCCGCAGCAAACACGAATCGCATTCCCCGCACGGCTCACCGCCCACCGAAGGATCGTAGCAACTGCTCGTCAACCCATAATCCACGCCCAGCTCAATTCCCTTCCGAATAATCTCCGCCTTGCTCATCGCAATCAGCGGCGTATGAATCTTCAGCCTCTGCCGTCCTTCCACCCCGGCCTTTGTCGCCAGGTTCGCCATCTTCTCAAACGCCTCAATAAACTCCGGCCGGCAGTCCGGATATCCCGAGTAATCGAGCGCATTCACGCCAATAAAAATGTCGCTTGACCCCAGCACCTCAGCCCAAGCCAAAGCAAACGCCAAAAAGATCGTATTCCGCGCGGGAACATAAGTAATCGGAATCCCGTGCCCCATCTCGTCCGCCGACCGTCCCTTGGGCACATCAATCGCATCCGTCAGCGCCGACCCGCCAAACACCCGCAGATCGATCTCCGCAATCCGATGCCCCGCC
>JBEKZG010000503.1:0-4282 GCA_049510095.1 Occallatibacter sp. | reverse complement strand
AAGGTCGCGCTGCTGTTGCCGGTCATCTATTTCGCATCGATGGACTTTGGTTATTCGGTGACGCCGCCATTCGCGAACTCGTCGGCGTATATTCAGCTTGTTTCCACCTTTGCCTTGTGCCTTTTTGGATTCCGCTGGGTTCTGCACGATCAGCGTCAAAGATGTCCGGTCTGCCTCAGGAGAGTGGAACATCCGGCACAGGTAGGCCAGGCGTCAAGGACCTTTCTGGCCTGGAATGGCACCGAGCTGATGTGCATGGACGGCCATACGCTGCTGCATGTGCCGGGAATGCCGACCAGCTGGTTCAGCGTACAGAGATGGCTCTACCTCGACACTTCGTGGGAGTTCCTGTTTGCGGGGTCAGGCGCAGGAATGAAGGGTAGCGTCCTTCCATGACTCTCCGCTGAATCAACCATCGGCCGGGCGATCAGGACCGGAGATTCATCGCTGGAGATTCTGGCGATTGGGCGGATTCGTTCTGGTGAGGCCGCCACGAATCTGATTGATCGCGACGATCCACGGGACAACCAGGGAGAACAGAAAGCGGGCAAGGAGAGCCTGCGGTCCGGTGCGCAGCAGGAAGAGCAGGTCGTGGCGAAAGGCAAACCATGATTCGAGCACAAGAACGAAGGCCAGCGGCGCCACCGACCAACGCAAAGCGATGACGGAAAGAACTTCAATGAGGCAGCGAGCCGCGTTGCGGAAGAGCCGCGCGGGGCGAACGCCGACAATACCGTCGCTGATGGCGTAGCGGGCCAGTTGGCGGCACGCCGATCGAAATGAATATTGCGGGCGATAGAAGGCCTTGGCGCGCGGAACGAATACCGGGGGCGCGAGACGGCGCGCCTGCTGATCGAAGAGTGTGTCTTCGCCAAAGAAGACCGATTCGGGAAAGCCGCCGATGCGACGCCAAAGTTCCTTGCGAAAGGCCATGGAGCGCGCGGTGCAGGACTTGGTCGGCGTTTCAACGGAGAGCTTAATGCCGAAGAAGTGAGCGGAGGCGAGGTCCCAAAGCGTTCGATCGGTCAGGTCAAGACAGGACCCTCCCAGGGCATACTCGGCCGATCCATCGAGCAGGGGCGCTGTGATGCGGACGAGCCAATCGGGCGGATAGGTGCAGCCCGCATCGGTGCAGGCAATCATTTCAGAGCCGGCGGCGGCGATGGCCACGTCGGTGGCAATGATTGCGACAGGCTGCATTTGGGACGTATAGGGTGACGGCATCGTGTGCAGCGACGGCCTGAGGAATGCGCTTAGGGAGACGTCCGGACAGGTGTGACGTCGGTGGCTTCACGCGTAAACCGAAATTGAAGTATCCATTCTGACTCGATAGGCTTACCCCCGACAATCGGAGCCTTGAATTTCCATTTTTGCGCTGCCTGGAGAGCAAGGTTGGCGAAGTAGCGGCTTGGTCCCTGCGAGTCGATTTCCGCATTCGAAACATTACCTTGTGGATCGACTGCGACCAGTATGGCTAGCTTGAACTGCCCGTGAATTGTGTTCAATGCAGACGGAGGAACTTCCGGCAGTACGCGCTCGGCGACAGCGCCTTTGTTTTCGACACCATCGGGGGCTGGATTTGAAGCGGCCGAAGATTCTGGTGGCGGCGCGGGAATGGCCGGTTCGGATTCCCGCGTTGCAGCCGGGGGAGCTTCCGGCAGTACGCGCTCGGCGACAGCGCCTTTGTTTTCGACACTATTGGGGGCTGGAGTTGAAGCAGCCTGAGATTCCGGTGGCGGTGCGGGAATGGCCGGCTCGGATTCCCGTGTTGCTGCCGGCGATTGAGAGTGGCGGGACCAGACAAAAAACGTCGCGGCGAACGCGATGAGAAATAGAACTGCGGCAATCAGCAGAGGCCCTTTTCGTTTCGCCGGCGTCGGCTTCCTTGTTTCTTCCTGCTCTCTTACTTCGCTGACCGGGGCAGGCGGGGGCGGTTCAGGTTGAAGACGAGCCTTGATATCGTTCAGGGTGCATCGACGTGCGGGGTCGGAGCGGAGACATTCCTGCGCAATGGTGTAGAAGGGCTGCGGAATGGATGGCGGCACAATGGGCTCGCCCTGCGGCGATTTGTCCCAGACCGGATGTTGGGTGAAGACCTCGATGAGCGTGACGCCGAGCGACCATATGTCCGCAGCCGGTGTGACGGGCGCGTTGGCGATTTCCGGTGCGTCGTAGACCGCTGCTACCGAGGAGTGTCCGGCATGCCGGCCAATGGCCAGCACGCGGTTGGATGAAAGCTTCAGCCGATCGTCGACGGCCATGATATTCGACGGCCTGAGGTGGCCATGCACGAAGCCGTAGTCATGAAGATAGGAGAGCGCCTCGAGCACAGGACCTAGCATTTCGCCAATCTCATTCAGGGTCAGCGGCCGCTCGAGGAGAACCTGCGCGAGCACTTCATCGGAATGTTCCGTTACGGCATAGAGCAGCGCGACACCATCGAGCTGGCAACGCCCGGTTTCAATGAGCTGTATCAGATGAGGATGGGAGAGAGCGGCTGCCAGTTCCCAGCAGACCTTGCGCGCCTCGGCGTCTGCTGCGTCGGCGGGGACCAGCTCAATGTCGCCTCGATTCCATGCCAGCCCGTGGAGTTCGGCAAGGAAGACGCCCCCTGAATCAGATGCGCCTAACCATTGGAGGAGGGTGAACCTGCCGTCCAGGACGCGCCCTGTCCAATCGGCACGAATTGCCGTTGTGCTCATGGCGTCTCCAATTCTATCGGATTGATGAGATTGATCATCGTGTTCGATGCAGTGTCTGAAAGCCGCGTTGAAGGTCACCAGCAGGAGTTGGGTGATTTCGGGGCGAATTTGTGCAATGAACGGCCACAACCGAACAGAAACAGCTTAAACCGGGGCCGTCTGTTTACTTATTCGTTAATAATGCGCTTTTGCATTCCGCTTATTATAAATAGCTTACGTTGAACCATGGCGCAAAATGTTGCTCTTCGGCCGAGGAGGGGGTAAGGGTGCGTATTCCAAAGTGCCTTTTTGGAGTGCATTTGGTTGTAGATCGCCGATTCATATCTTCATGGCGCACTTCTGGATGGTAATGATCGGCAAATCGGATGACGATTTCGGTCGAGGGTACGGCGACGTTTTGAATCGGAAGAAAGACCTGGATATGAATCTGTGGGCCACCATGCTCTTTCAAGCGTTTACGTCAATGCTTATTAAGTCCATATCTCCCGTCCGAAGCCGGCCGCCTTGGGACTGCAGCTTTCCGCGGACAGCCAGAAGATTGAGCAACTACCGCATTGTGCAGCCAAAGTCAAAGTCAATTGACCTGAATCCTTATTTAACGATAGAATTGGAGAGTTTGGCGATGCACCTCTTTGAGGCTGCAGGGATGTGCCGGACTCACCGCCTGAATCCGCGGCGTGTGTCAGGTTCGCTCACCCGTGACAGTCACTCTCGGTATGCGCCCCAATGCAGTATCCGATTTATAAATGCGCCTCGTTTAGAGACCAGAGCGCTGGAGGGTTTGTTATGTACGCAGTGATTCGCACCGGTGGAAAGCAGTACCGGGTCGCTCCGGGCGACGTGGTCAAGATTGAGAGCGTAATCTCAGAAGACAAAACAGTCGAGTTCAGCGACGTGCTGGCAGTTTCAGGCGAACCTGGCAGCCTGGCCAAGCCGGCAACAGCGAAGGTTACCGCCGAAGTGCTTGGCGAAGGCCGCGGCAACAAGATCCTTGTCTTCCACCTGAAGCGGAAGAAGCAGTATAAGAAGCTGCAGGGACACCGGCAAAACTTTACCGAGGTGCGCATCCAGGCCATTGAGGCCGACGGCGTGACCTATACCGCCGCCATCTAGGCTGCGCACGAAACTCTCAGAAGGGAACCAAGGCAATGGCACATAAAAAGGGTGGAGGCAGTTCCACAAACGGACGCGACTCGAATGCACAGCGGCTGGGCGTAAAGGCCTTCGGCGGCGAACTGGTTACGGGTGGCTCGATTATCATGCGGCAGCGCGGGACCCGCATTAAGCCGGGCTTGAACGTGGGTATCGGATCGGACGACACGCTGTTCGCCAAGGTCACGGGCCGGGTAAAGTTCCAGGACCGCGGCAATCGCGGACGGTTTGCTTCGATCGAGCCGGTAGCGGCCGAATAGCTCAGCGCATATGGAAGAAAAAGGCCATCCGGCTGGGCGGATGGCCTTTTTGCTGGTGCGCCCGGCAGGGCGCACTCACTTGGGGGTGCAAGTCCCCTACAGACCCGGCAAGGGGAAGTGTTAGCTGAACGGCAAGGGTGTCCGTCGCGAGGCGGAATCTGGAGGAAG
>JBEKZG010000502.1:0-3140 GCA_049510095.1 Occallatibacter sp. | reverse complement strand
ACACCTCGACTGCGCAAGTGATGAACCGGACTGAATTGCCTGCCTGCTCGCCAGGGCTGGTAATTGTTCTGGGCGGTGACGGCACCCTGTTGTCGGTGGCGCGAATTTTTGCAGCGACCGGGACGCCGATCCTGAGCGTGAACCTGGGATACCTGGGCTTCTTGACGGAGGTCCGGCTGGCCGAACTGTACTCGACGCTCGAAGGCTGGTGCAACAGCTGCTACGAAGTGGATGAGCGGTGGATGCTGCACGCGGAATTGTGGCGCGATGGCACCGAGCAATCGAGTTATGAAGCGCTGAACGATGTTGTGGTTTCAAAGGGCGACATTGCGCGGATGGGCGAGTTCGCGGTGGAACTGGATGGGAAGAGCGTGGCGGGGTTCCGCGCGGATGGGGTGATTGTTTCCACGCCGACCGGCTCGACGGCGTATACGCTGGCGGCGAACGGGCCGATTCTGACGCCGGACGTGGATGCGATGGTGGTTACGCCGATCTGCCCTCATCTGCTGACGCTGCGGCCGATTGTGGTGCGCGGCGACTCATCGCTGACGGTGCGGATTGTGGGGATTCCGAACAGTGCGCTGTTAACCGTGGATGGCCAACTGGCGGTGGAGTTGCGGCGGGGCGATGAGGTGCGCAGCCAGCGGTCGCGGCACACGGTGAAGCTGGTGAGGATGAGCGAGAGCAGCTTCTTTGAGGCGTTGCGGAGCAAGCTGAGTTGGGGCGAACGGTAGCGCTACCTGGAGATTCGAAAGGCCTATACGGTGGGGCTGGATGGCTTCCCACTCATTTTCGCAAAGACGCGAAAATGGGGCACAGTGGTTTGTGCCAGTGGCCGGTCTACTGGTTGAGTTCGGTGAGCAGGGCTTTGGCTTTGGCGGCAAGGGTGTGGGCGCCGTCTACATCGCCTTTTGCGAGCGCCTCTTTGGCTTCCTTGAGCCACTCTCTGATCTGGGCCGCGGTCTTTTGTTCCTGATCGTTCAGATTGCGGGTAACTTCTTTCAGTCCGCGCTCGGTGGAAGCGATGAAATCGGAGGTCTGCTCCAGCAACCCGGAGGGAGCGCCTGAGGAAAGCTCGCCAATGGCGCTGACCCCTGGATCCGGAGCCGCGGACGCCTGCTGAACGGGTGGGGTCTGCTGGGGCTGCGTCTTTTTGTGTTTCGCGGGCGGTTTGGGAGGCGGCTGGGTTTGCGCGTTGGCGTTTGCGTCCGGCGCAGGAGTGCGAGAGGGCGTGGAAACTACTGGCGGCGGAAGATTTGCGGGCGCCACTGAAGGCTTGGGGAGTGGGGCGTCCTCAATGGGAGGAGCAAGAGGCTGCACCAGGGACGCGTTCTTGTGGTTGCACCCAGCCAGCAAAAACGGCAGCAGCCAAGCGGCTATCCTGGCAGGTGTTTTCATCCCTCAATTCCCTTCATGTCTTGTACACTCGCCGGCTGCAGATGCCGGCGTCCCCATTCCGCGGCGGCGAGTGGAATTCGCAACTGGAACTCCGTACCGCGGTCTGCTTTTGATTGTACTTCTATACTGCCATGGTGCAACTGCACAATTCGGTATGTCATGGCCAGACCGATGCCGCTTCCTCCTGATTTTGTAGTGAAATAGAGGTCGAAGATTTTCTCGCGAATTTCATCGGGAATGCCCGTGCCCTCATCGGCGATGCGGAGGACAGCGGATTTCCAGGCAGAGGGCGGCGCTGGCGGCCTTTGAGAAGCGGCGCCATCCAACCGGGAAGCGCCCTGCAATCTGTCGAATTCGCGTCCCTCTTCAAGGATGACTTCAAGCTTGCCGCCTTCAGGCATGGACTGGGCTCCATTCTGAATGACATTGAGAGCTGCCTGCTTCAGCAGATCGGCGTCGACGTTGGCCATGAGCGGTGTGGGCGACATGCGGCTCACAAGGGTCACATTGTGCGTGGAGAGCTCTTCCGCGGCCAGGGCGAGCACGTCGCCGATAACGGAGCGGAGATCCTGCTCGTGGAGCCGGAGTTCCACGGGGCGGGAAAAGTCGACCAGCATTTGAACGACGCGGTCGAGGCGGTGGATTTCCGCATCGATGACCTCAAGGTGACGCACCGCAGGCGCGCTGGCGTCGCCGAGCTTGGTCTTGAGCAGCTCAAGGTGCACGACGATGGCGTTGATGGGGTTCTTGACCTCGTGGCCCACACCGGAGGTAAGCCTGCCAATGGCAGCCATGCGGCGGGACAATTCGAGTTCCGACTCGATTTCCTCGGCTGACTCAAGATCGTGCAGCGTGACCAGCGCGCCCAGCCCCTGTTGGGATTCGTCGTCATGAATGAAATCGAGGGAGGCCTGAATGCGCCTTCCGGTCTCAGTGAGGATTTCTTCCTGGACGAGGGTGGCGCCGGATTCGAAGGCATCGCGCAGGGTTTGACCTAGAACGGTGGAACGATCAAAGATTTCCCGCGCGTGGAGTCCGAGAATTGTGTCCCGGTCAATAGAAAGAAAACGCCGTGCCGACTCGGAAACGAGGACGGCTCGCCCGTCGCCGGTGAAGAGGAGGATTCCGTCCTGCAGATTGCCGAGGATCTGGTCAAGATTTTCCTTCAACGCCGAGAACACTTCCTCGACATTGCGCATGCGCTGGCCGATGAGTTCGATTTTGTTGGAGACACGGGCCGGCATATCCTGACGTGGCGCCTTTCCCTCGTCCGGCTCCTCGCTGGCCGCGGTCCAGTAATCGAGCTGCCTGCTGATTTCTTCCAGGGGCCCGAGGGCGATGTTGCTGAGCAGAAAAGAAGCGAGCAACGCTGTTCCCAGCACGAAACCCATGAGCGTGAGCGCGGAGGTGAGCCATGGTTTGTATACGGCCAGAAGCAGCGTGGTGCGCACCCCGACATGCACGGTGGCAAACGGCTCACCGTTACGGTCGAGGGGCACCACAACATCGAAGACCCTGGGAGCACCGAAGACAGCTTGTATGAGTTGAAGAGGATCGGCGTCAAGGAGTTGCTTGTAGTTAGGCCGTACGGGCAGCGGCCTGTCCAGGTTTTCAGGATCGGTGCTCAGAAGTGTACTGGACTGGTTGTCGCCGATGTTGATGTCGTAGACGGTGAGCGAGTAGCGATTGACGGAGTCGACGACGGCATGCAGAGCGGCATTGTCGCGAACGGCGGCTTTGGC
>JBEKZG010000501.1:0-3143 GCA_049510095.1 Occallatibacter sp. | reverse complement strand
AGGCGGTCGTCATGCCACAGCATCGCGCGGCAATGAGGCACGTCGCTGGGCGCCTGATCGATCAGCGATTCGTTATTCGCGGCGTAGGTGCCGATCACTTCGTCCGCCGCGATCCCCAGATGCACGTCCTCGCCGTGAGCGTCGCCCTTCAGCACGGCCACAACGACGTGCCTGGGCAGCAATCCCGGACGGCGCCCTTCGGTAAAGGCGATATCGACCAGAGGGACGATTGCGCCGCGGAGATTGAACACGCCCATCAGGAATGCCGGAGCCAACGGAACCCCGGTTAACCTGGGCCAATCGACAACTTCCTCGACTTCCAACACAGACAGGCAGAATCGTTCGCGGCCCGCGCGGAAAACGCAGAACTGGCGCTCGGGGTTCTGCTCTTCGCGGGGGAAATCGCCTTCGCGGATGCCCCCTTCGAGTTCCACGGACAAAGCTGCGTCACGGCCGGGAAGATCCATCAAGCCAGGCTCCTGACGGCGTTAATAAGTTCGTCGGGGGTAAAGGGCTTGGCCACGAAGCCGTTGGCGCCCTGCTGCTCACCCCAATAGCGGTCGCTCGGCGCCGACTTGGAAGTGACGAGAATTACCGGAATTTGCGAGTAGGAATTCTGGCTCTTGAGCGCGCGGCAGACTTCAAAGCCGTTGCGCTTGGGCATCACCACGTCCAGCAAAATGAGGTTGGGGCGCTCTTCCTCGATGGTTTCCTCGATGCGGTTGGGGTCGGAAAGCGCGACACAGTGAAAGCCGCCTTGCTGAAGCACCGTTTGCAGCAAGCGGATCTCGGCCGGCGAATCATCGACCACCAGAACTTTCTTTACCACTGCAATATCCCCCGGAGACGCAGAGCTACACGGAGCCCGCCGGGAAGAGTGCAACTGGAACGCCACCCTGGAAGCGGCATACCGATGTGATAACACCGGTAAGTTACAGCATTGGCTTTATTTATGAGACTCTCGGGAGGGCGATTCTATGGAGAGGTTGGTGCGCCAAGGGGCCGTGTCTCAGTTTTGAGAAGGCTTCTCACGCGGATGCATTTCCGCGCCGAACGATGAGAACCTGGCGTGGATATTAATGAGACGAAGGATCCGCATCAAGGAGCTACGGCTGAAGTTTTTCCGCCTCTTCGATGCAGGACAGCAGGCGCTTGGTGCTGATGCCGAGGTTTACGGCCGCTTCGGTGTTTTTCGTTCGCTTGGCCTCTTCCACGCGCCCTTGAAAGTAGGAAACTTCGCTGCGCGCGAGAACGAGGGCCGAAGCCATTGCGCATTGATCGCCCGATCGTTTCCGCTGATCCATTCCCAGGGCGAGAAGAGCGCGCGCGAGGACGGCGCGGCGCAAGTCTTCAGACTCCTGGCTGCCCTTGCTGACGAAAGCGGTGACTTCCCAGGAGGAGAGCAGCACTTTGGTATCCTGCAAGATCACGGTGGACATGGACCTGCCGCGCGAAGGCGGCGCGGCGATCAATTGCTCCCAGATGGATTCGAGGCACTTATCGGCGTCGGCTGCGGCGGTGGGCGTAGCCGGGGATGCGGCGGCGGTTTCCAGGCGCCCATTGCCTGGCGAAGCAGCCTTGGATACTGCGGCAGCCGTTGCTGGCGGCGCGGAGGAGGGCGGGGTCTGCTGGGCATTGACTGACTCTTCCGCGAGGGAGGCCGCGCCAGCCGCTGCGTTCGAGATGGGAATCGCAGATTGCACGGAAGCCGCGGCGCCTTCATGCAGGGGCTGGGGGCCGGTGGCCTGAAAACGGGCGAGCGCCTCTTCGAGATCGGTGCGCAACGCAAGCAGTTGCTCGAAGGAGCGCGTTACCGAGCTCTCGGTGTAATCCTTCTGGAAAGGCTGCTTCCAGTTCCCGCAGAAATGGCGAAGATGGGTGGTGGTTTCCGCGGCGGAAAATCCCGCACGGCGGCAATCGACCGTTTTCACGCCCTTGGCTTCCAGCGTTTCGATTGCTTCGCGGGTGGCGCTGAGGTCGGCGTGCAGCAGGCGGATGAATGTGCGCCGAAGCAGGAAATTGAAACGGCAGAAGGCAACCAGCGCCGCCGGGTCGTAGAACATGCTGCCGGCGGAGTCCTTAAGGAGGCGCCCCTGCTCGAGGAGTCCGTTCTCCATGATGTCGCGCAGGCTCTCGCAGCCCTCGAGGTGGCTGAGAATTTTGTCCAGCGGTTCGCACCATTCGAGAGGCGTCGAGTCCTCGGAAGCCAGCACGGGCTGCAGGACCCGGGCAACATGGTGGAGTTGAATTTCCTGCCTGTAGAATTCTTCCGGCGCGCAGAGCGCGAAATATTGCACCAGGAGCCAATCGATTTTATCCCGCTCCACGGCCGACTTGTTGGGCTTCCTCAGTTGCCGTTGAATGAAGGCACGGAGGCTGGATTCGCTGGCATTGAGAATTTCAGATGGGACTTGGCGGAGCTGATAGGCAAGAAGAACGTCATCGATGGCATCGAGCCACTTCAAATCGCGGTCAAATGCGCTGCGCGTCGGCCTGGGAGGAGGAAACTCGCCGCGCGGGTATGGCAAGGGCGCCAGATCGAACTGCACCGCCAGCTGCGCGTACAAGGGATAGGTGAGCCGCGCTTCGGCCCACAGCGCCGCCAAATCCGCGTTTGTCGGACTGGCAGCCCGAGTAGGGGCGTCCGCGAGGCCCGAAGAATTCAAGGTGCTGCTGGAGACGGCCTGGGTCATGGCTTTTACGCGCCCCTCGCCTTCAGGCTTTTGGCGGATATCACTTCAGGTCGAAGTGGAATTGCACGAGTGCAGCCAAACCCTCTTGCGGTCGCTTCGCGTTAAGTCATTCATTTTTAGGGGACTATATGCCAGTGGACGAGGTCGGAGGTCTCAAGATGAAACAGATCGTCTCAGCAGGCCCAAGGTGGAAAGCGACGGTAGGAGGCGACACGCCCAAAGCTCGCTGAGATTGGCTTCAATGAGCTGAGTGGACGAGGGTCTTTTCCACGCTCCGAGCGATATTGTAGCGCTTGAGCTTGCGATACAGTGTGGCGCGGCTAATGCCGAGCATCTTTCCGGCCAGGGCTTTATCGCCTTCGGCCTGTTCAAATACGCGCTGAATGGTGATGCGTTCGAGGTCGGCGAGAGCCGTGGTGGAAAGCGCGGTGCCTTCCGGGCTGATCAGCG
>JBEKZG010000500.1:0-3163 GCA_049510095.1 Occallatibacter sp. | reverse complement strand
TAAAGATGTCGCCGTCGCTTCCCGATTCGTAATTGGACGCGTAGACGAATTGCTGCCAGGTTCCGCAGGCGACGTTGTGATATTGAGTGCATCCGGAGGGCGAGCTGGTATCTACCTCCGTGTTGAGTTGGAGGGAATAGTCATTCGCGCCGAGGATTCCGCCATCGCCATACTCCGCTACTCCCACGCCGGTTTCCGAGGTGACACCCGTGACGGTGGGGAAGCTTCCGGTTGCCGAGGTGGTCAATCCGGCAGTTTCAGCAACGAAGTCTGTGCCGTTCCCGGCGATCTCCTCTTCCCCGGCCAGGTGCATGGCGAACTTATGAATGGCGGTCACCGGCGAAGGGTGAGAGAGAGGCACACCGTCGCTGCACGCGACCTGCTCCCAGTGGGTGCTGGGGAAGGAGGCGTGAAAGCAGCCCTCATCGGGAGGAGCGATCTGCCGGATATTCTCGCGCCAGATCTCCTGGGCCTGATCGTCAATCCCAAATTGCGGTGTTTCGGCGGCTTGCGCGGCAAATGGGAAACAGAGCGGTGCGCAAAGAGCTGCCACTGCTCCGATATGGGCTAGATTGCGTGCAGCAAACTGCAAGGGGGATGGCATAGACTTTTCTCCTTGGAAAGTGAAAGTGAGGGGTAACTCATCCATTTTAGTAAAGCGTAGGGGGAGTTTGACCGACTTTTATTCGCGAGTCAAGGATTGATTTTTTGGAGATGGGCTTTCCAAAGGGGCCGGTGCGAGGGAAAGTGCGAGGAATCGCTTCCTATTCAGGCGCCTCTGAAGAACGGGGGACGAATTGAATTAGTTTCTGTGCAGTGGGTAGCTTGGTGCGAGCTCTATGGATCCCCAGGGGATTCGGAGGCGGGAGAAGCTGAATCGGGTGCGGCGGGTTGGGTGCGCGGCTTGAGGTGGATCCCAGGGTCTTCCGCCGCGGCGGAAGAGATCGGGAGCACCCGGCAATTTATGTTGCTGGGCTACCAAATGGTCTTCAGGCTGGCGGCGCGAATCAGGCGGTCGCGGCTGATGACGGGAACACCGAGATAGACGGCAGTGGCCGCAACGATGCGGTCTGGAAGATCCGGGACTTCAGAACGCGGGACCTGCCGCATGGCTTCGACGATGGTGGCGGTGAAAGGGGCCTCGGCGAAAACATGCTCGGGGTCGGCGAGCGCCTGGGCCAGCTCTGTGTAGGCAGCTTCAGGGAGGCGACCTTTCTCAACCAGATAAACCAATTCAGCGAGGCTTATGGTGGAAACGGCGATCTTGTGCCGCGCCAAGGCGGCCTCCTCGATAAAAGCAGTCGCCGCAACCGATAGCCTGGGGTCGCCGAACAAATGCCAAATCGCAGTAATGGGTGTCGGCGACGGCTGCGATGGTCAAACGCTTTCACCGAAGTTGTGGAACATCTCCGCACGATTGGCATCGATCTCTTCGGCGGATGGGGCCGCGCCGTATTTGGCAAGGACGCCGCGCCCTGTTTTGAAGGGGGCTTCTGTGGGTTGCGATGTGAGTGAGGCCGCGAGGCTGCGTTCGAGGACAACGCGCACATAGACGGCGGGGGAGACGCCGAGTGTGCTGGCGTGATGTTTCAGGGCCGCTTCAAGACTCTCTGGAAGTTCAATCAACATGGCCGCTTTCCTCCCTCACACTTTCAATTGTAGCGATTTGTTTGCATCGGTGAAAGACGGGGAGGGAAATGCCGCGCACTCAAGAATAATAGGGGCTGCGGATTGGGAAGGCGTTTTGCGTTGAGATGGATACGCTGATGCGGATTTGGTCTGTGTATGAGATTGTGCAGACGCGGAAGCGGGAGAAGCTGATTCGGGTGCGGCGGGTTGGGTGCGGGGCTTGAATTCCAGGTTAGGGCCGCAATGTTATTACAAGGCAGTATTCTTCACCTGTTGTGAGGAAGGCTTGAATGTGCGGGAACGCGTCGCGAAGCAGGAAACCTGCGCGTGGTGGAGCAGTTGCCGATGCGAAGCCAGATCACTTTTGGAGGGCTTCCGCGAAGGACGCTGAGTTCAGAGAAATCCGAATCCTTGGAAACGATGGCGAAGGCATGATCCTTCGCGTATTGCCAAACCCTGTCGTCCGATTTCCCTTTCAACCCGCAGCTGCGAACATGCCGAGATTCAGGATATAGATCGTTCAGCGACTCGCACAGGCGCGGAGAGAGATTTTCATCGAGAAGGAGTTTCAAACCGAGAGAATCTCGAATTTGCGTTCGCGGTCGGCGGCGAAGGCCAGGCAGGCGCGGATGTCCGACTCTTGCAGGTCGGGGAAGTCTTCCAGTATCTGGGCTTCGGTCATGCCACCGGCAAGGTAATCGAGCACATCATAGACGGTGATGCGCAGGTCGCGAATGCAGGGCTTTCCACTGCGCTTACCAGGGTCAATCGTAATGATCTTTGAATAGTCCATGCAGATTCAGGATAGGCTAAGGGCGGTGGCGAAGCAAACGTATTCTGCGCGGCGCGGTATGGCTGGGTGCGCGTGGCGGGATGGCGCTGCGGATTGAGAAGGCGTTTGGCGTGAAGCCACCTGCGGTGGGGCGGACGCTCGCTATTCGCTAGCACTGGCTTGTTGCTTTTCGCGTGAAGATGGATACGCTGATGCGGATGCAGACGGCGCATGAGATTGCGCGGACGCGGAAGCGGGAGAAGCCGATCAAGGTGCGGCGGGTTGCGTGCGCGGCTTGAGTTGCCGAGGCGAGCGCCGGGATTCCCAGTTCTCAGAAGTGTCAGACCTGGGAATCCCGGCATCTTAGTTGGACTCGGCGAACTGAATATAGGGTGTCGACCCGCCGTCCGCAGAACAGCTACCCAGGTTCAGGTTATTGCTTTCTCCGGTGGTGCCTGCTCCGGAAGGACCAAGACATGTGGGCGCGTTTGTGGTGCCACTGCTGACCGCGATCTTGACGGTGATGGACGAGCCGCTATTGAATTCCGCTTCGGAACCACCGGCATCGCCGACGACGTTGAACTCGGATTGGTTCCAGGTGCTTGCGATCTTCAGCAAACTATCTTTCCCTGACGTTGAATAGGCTTCCGTGCCGATGGTAAACGTGAGCGTATCGTTTCCGCCGGACACAGCCGATCCGGAGAGCTTGACGGTGGCAAGCTGGCTCGCCTTTACATCGGGCAATGCAACGGTCGCGCTATT
>JBEKZG010000050.1:0-13646 GCA_049510095.1 Occallatibacter sp. | reverse complement strand
TAGTATCCTCCTTTATAGCCGTGGCTACACCGAATCCGAAATCATCTCCTCCCACGAATTCGACCGAAGAGAACCCGTCGTTGTCGAGCGTCGATCTCAATTGCTCCCACCAGGCGGCGTTGCCGTATGAATTCTCGTTCCAACCTCCGAGGTAACCGATGGGCACGCCGTTCGATTTCGCGCATGTCAGGTAGGAAACCAGATAGTCGATCGCGTCGGTGTTGTACCACCCATCGAGCCAGCCCGGCACAGTCCACGCCAAAGCGTAGAATTTGATGTTGGGATTGCGGGCCAAGGCCTGCCGCATCAGCCACCACTCGTAGCCGGTGTTGCAACTGACGGCGCCGTCAACATATTCGATGCTCGATTCAGAGCCGGAGGTAGAGTTGTCTCCTCCGCCAATTTCCACCTTCAATATCTGCAAGCTTGCGCCAGCGCCCGGCTTGAAAAGATAATCCAGAATCGCGGACTGTTGAGCGCTGGGGTAATCGTAAAGCAGCCGGGAGTTTCCGCCGCCGCCGCTGATGGCTCCGATGCCGTCGAATACCCGGCCGCTGTTTGCGCCGTTCACGGCGATGGAAGTGGTCTGTGCCTCTGCCATAATGGAGCAGACGGCGAGGGATAGAAGCACTAACGCGCGAGTGCCAATCATCCCAAAGTTGAGCCGGAAAATCCGGCGCGCGACGGTGTTATCACTTTGCATGCCTTCTCCTGTTTTGCAATGGTTCGGGCTAAGATGCCCTGGTGCGATCCGCGCAGAACGATCAGGCAGCGCAAATCTCGCATACCGAGCTCACATACCACGCCATTGTTGGGAAAGTTGGGGCGCCGGGAAAGTCGAGGGCCGGTACATATTTCAAACCGCGGGGAATGTCGTGCACAGGAATCCTTCCGTCTTTTACTCCTCGCAGGAGGTGGAGACGCCAATACTCAAATGCCTGGAGAATCGAATGGTATGCATAAAAGGGGCATTCCTAATCTGGATTCCTGCAACAGGTCGGGATGATAGGCGCAGAATTTAACAATTGTCAAGAAGGCGGGGTGGCCCAGATTTCGGCGATTTTTCCTGCCCACCATGGGGTCCCGGCCCCCAAGAGCAAGGGACCGGGGGCACCCTCAGCATGATCATGCGCGGTATGAGACCAGGCCGCCGGCCGGACTCTGAACGCGACTTCGTCACGTAGTCGATCTGATTGTTTTTGGGATTGGTTGCGGCCCGGCTGAAGCCGTGCCCTAAAAGAAACAGGGCGACGTTCGCGCTGCCACTCTGGGGCGCTGGGTTCAAAGGGGGTGGCTAACCCAGGATTCCCGCATCGTCCGCTGCGGCGGACGATGCGTCCATGGGCTATTATCCTTCGGCCCCTCCGGGTCGAAATCCGTTGTGTGCCGTCTCATTCATGTTGTATGCCGTCTCATCCATGTTGTATGCCGTTTCATCCATGTTGTATGCCGTTTCATCCATCGGGGTCGGCTTCGCCGATGGACGACTGATACAAAGCGTGTCCAGAGATGCAAAGCGCCCAGAGCTGAGGATTTCGCATGGCGATGCACGCAGGTTTACTGCTGCTCATTGGAAGCTCATGGTCTCGCGGCGAGCAGAAGCCGAAAGACAGCGATTGTCTGGCTTGCCATTCCGATTCCACTCTGACTACGCAGGAGAATGGCAAAACAGTCAGCCTGTATGTGGATCCGGGCAAGCTGAAGCACTCGATTCACGGGTCGATGTTTGCCTGCGTGGACTGCCACAAAGACGTGAAGAGCTTGGCGCATGAGACGACGCCGCGGAAAGTGAGGTGCGCCGAGTGCCATGCGGACGCACAGACGGCCTACTCGCACAGCACGCATGCGAAGGTGAGCGCAAGCGGCAAGATGCAGGCGGCCACTTGTGAGGACTGCCACGGAAATGCGCACGAGATTCTCGGGGCCGACGATGCGAAATCGACGGTGAATCACGCAAATATTCCGGCGACCTGCGGCAGATGCCATGGACAGAAGTTCCTGATGGAGTCGAATGGCGTGAGCGCACAGCCATTCATTTCTTATCAGGAGAGCGTGCACGGGCGCGCGGTGGAGAAGGGGTCGACGAAGGCCGCGGTGTGCACGGATTGTCACGGTTCGCACGAGATTCTTCCGGCTAACGACGCCAAGTCGCCGATTTACAAGTTCAACGTGCCGGCGACGTGCGGGACCTGCCATGCGGCGATCAAGACAACGTTCATGGAGAGCATTCACGGGGAAGCGCTGGCGAAGGGAAACGGGCAAGCGCCGGTATGCACGGATTGCCATGGAATCCACTCGATCAAGTCGCACATGGATCCCAAATCAGCGGCATCGGAACAGAACATTTCCCGGGATACGTGCGCGCGTTGCCACGAGGGAGTGCGGCTTTCGCAGGAGTTTGGGGTGCCGGGCAACAGAGTGACGAGCTACTTCGACAGCTATCACGGACTGGCGGCCGAGGGTGGTTCGGTGGTTGCGGCCAACTGCTCGAGCTGCCACGGGGTACACAACATTCTGCCATCGAGCGATCCGCGTTCGACGATCAATCGCGCGAATCTTGAAGCGACATGCGGCCAATGCCACAAGGGAGTGACGCAGAAATTCACGCAGACACGGGTGCACCTGGAGGATGGAATTCATCCGAAGGACATTGGCTCGCTGGTGGTGATGTGGGTGCGGCTGATGTACATTGTGCTGATCGCGGTGGTGATTGGCGCGATGTTCCTGCATAACGCAATCATCTGGCGCAGCAAAGCGGTGGCGAAGCGGAGGATGCAGAATCCGACGATGGTTCGCATGACGGCGAATCAGCGCTGGCAACATTTGATTTTGCTGACGAGTTTTATTGTGCTGGTGATTACGGGATTCGCGTTGAAGTTTCCGAACTCGTGGATCGCCGAGGCACTGGGGATGGGCGAGCACTGGCGCAGCATCATTCATCGCGTGGCCGGCGTGATTCTGATGGGTGCTGGGATTTATCACATCTTCTATCTGGTTGCGTGGCGGGAAGGGCGGCGATTGATTGTTGACCTGGCGCCGAGAACCAGAGATGCGTTTGACGCGTGGGGCACGATGCTTTACTACCTGGGGCTGAGTAAAATCAGGCCGAAGTTCGGGAGGTTCAACTACGCGGAAAAGGCGGAGTACTGGGCGCTGGTGTGGGGCACCGGGCTGATGGGCGTGACCGGCGTAATGATCTGGGCGAAAGTGTGGGTTGGGGATTTGCTGGCGCGGTGGTGGGTGGACGTGGCGACTACGATTCACTACTACGAGGCGATACTGGCTACGCTGGCGATCGTGGTTTGGCACTTCTACCAGGTGTTCCTCGATCCGGATGTATATCCGATGAACTGGGCTTGGTGGGATGGGAAGATGCCGGTGGAGCACTACCGGCATGAGCACGGGCTGGATGCGGAGGGGGTGGGAAATGCAGAGGGAAAGAGCGGCGATTCCGGCGACGTAGAAGGCAGCAGCCCTGGGAGCCAATCGCAGTAGAAGAGCGAACAACAGTGAGTGGAGCGCGGCGGGACTGTTAGAAATTCCGCCGCGCGGAGTGAAGGCTCAGACGCGGAATTCGTCGGGGCGCCAGTTCTTGATGCGCTCTTTGATCTGTTTGCGATTCAGATTGTGTTCAAGAGCCTGCTTGGCCAGTTCGACGACTTCGTCGTCGGCGGCGAAGCGGAGTCCGATCAACTGATCTTCTGTGAGTTTGTAAATCTGTGCGTGCCACTCGGCCGGAGCAATGGCTTGCAGGCGGAGGCGTTCTTCGAGGCGGATCACGCGGTCCTGGGCCTTGAGAGCATAAAGACGCAGTTTGAGGACGGGGATCCAAGCGGCGATGGAGAGGATTACAAGCCACCAGGAGAAAAGACTGGGATGCCTAAATGTGAATAGGCCGACCATGTAAAGGTTGACAGCCAAGATAGTACCGAGAACCATGTGATAAGGCGGATCGATGCGGGCATGGTTCTTATAGCTTTGCGGCGAGGTCTTGCTCATGAAAAGCCCTCATTTCTCTTCGGCCCAGGGATCTGCCCGGGTAGACTGCGTTCTTGCAGTTCCGATGTCAGCTGCGACGGGGGCCTGTTTGTCGGCGCTGCGACGATATTGCCCGTGACTGGCGGGTGGTGTCAATACGGGAGCCGAGAGGGCGGCGAGGCTGGCCGCGGGGAAATGCGGCGGCGATGTCAGGGTTGCGCAGGCGGAGAGGCTGACGGATAGGCGGAGACTCTGATAACGTTTGCTTTCCGGAAAATTGCCGCGCGAAGACGGGGCGAGACGCATTCCGGCATTCTCAAATGGGCGAGGATCTTACAAGTGAAACTGCGATTGCTGCTGTTGATTGTCTTGATTCCGGGTGTAGCCGCAATGGGGGAAGTCAGGTTGCCGAAGATACTGGCGAGCCACATGGTGGTGCAGCGCGACTTGCCGGTGCATGTGTGGGGATGGGCGGACCGCGGGGAGATGGTGAGCGTGAGTTTTCGCGGCGAGACACGCTCGACAACAGCAGGGGAACTGGGACGCTGGAGTGTTCATCTTAAGCCGGGAATAGCCGGCGGCCCGTTTGAGATGAAAGTGACGGGCACGGAAAGTGGCAGCGATGCCGCGGCTCAGACGATCACGCTCATCGATGTGCTTGTGGGCGACGTGTGGCTGGCGTCGGGGCAGTCGAATATGGAGTTTTCGATGGGGGGTGCGTTTGGCGGAGCGACCACGGCGGCCGAGGATTTGCCCAAGGCGGGGATTCCGAATATCCGAATGCTGATTGTGAAGAAGCAGGCGATTGAGTATTCCAAGGACGATATCGATACCGATGTTTGGGCAGGTTGGACGGCTTCGACACCGCTGACAGCGAGGGATTTCTCCGCTGTGGCGTGGTACTTTGCGCGGGAGATTGAGCAGCGGGAACATGTGCCGGTGGGTGTGATCGATTCGACGTGGGGCGGAACGCTGGCCGAGGCGTGGACGCGCATGGAGGCGCTTGGAGAAGATGCGGCGCTGGCGCCTGTTTTTGTTGAGTGGGGCGGGATGACGGCGCGGGAGGAAGATGCGCTCTTACGGGATAAGGACGAGCAGCGCCAGCGGGACGAAGCAAGAGCCGCGGGTAGGCCTGCGCCGCAGTTTCCATGGCATCCGCAATTGAAGAGCTGGGGGCCGGGCATGCTGTGGAACGGGATGATTGCGCCGCTGACGCCGTTTCCGATTCGCGGGGTGATCTGGTACCAGGGCGAGACGAACAGCGCGCTGGCGCGAGCGCCGCTTTACAAACGGGTGTTCAGTACGATGATTGAGGATTGGCGGCATGAGTGGGGCGTGGGAGATTTTCCATTCCTGTTTGTGCAGATATCGAGTTTCAAATCGAATGCGAGCGAGGACTGGGCTGAACTGCGCGAACAGCAGTTAAAGACACTGGAACTGCGCAATACGGCGATGGCTGTGACGATCGATATTGGAAATCCGGACGATGTGCATCCGAAAGACAAGCTGGATGTGGGGCAGCGGCTGGCGCTGGCGGCACGGGCGCTTGGGTATGGCGAGGATGTGAGCTACTCAGGGCCGGTGTTCCGGCAGGCTACGCAGGAGGGGAGCGCGATTCGGGTTTGGTTCGATCATCATACGAAGGGGTTGGTGGCGGTGGGTGGGGATTTAACGGGGTTTGAAGTTGCGGGGATGGATGGGAAGTTTGTGCCCGCGACGGCGAAGATCGACGGCAATACCGTGGTGGCGTCCAGCGATATGGTGACGGAGCCCAGGTTTGTCCGCTATGGGTGGGCTAACGCTCCGCAATGCAACCTGTTTAATGGAGCGGGGCTGCCGGCTTCGCCGTTTACGTCGGCTGAATAACCACCTGCGGTGGGGCCGGCGGCGCTTGCGCGCGATTGGGTTTGTGGTTTTCAACCCTTTCCACGAGGACCGACAACTCGCAGTGCAACTTATTCAATGGAGCTGGATTGCCGGCTTCACCGATCGCTTCGGCCGGGTGGAAGACTGTTCAGGAGATGGCTTCGGCAAGCCAGGAGCCGCCCCAGACGGCGATGAGGCCGAGGATGAGGCTGCCGACGGCATAGACCGCGGCGAGGATAAATGCCCCTGAGCGGATGGAGGAGAGGGTTTCCCACTCATAGGTGGAGAAGGTGGAGTATGCTCCGATGAAGCCGATGGGGATTATGAATCGCCAGGCGGGGTTGAGGTCGGCGCGGCGGCCCAGGTAGGTGAGAGAGAAGCCGATGATGATGCAGGCGGTGAGATTGACGACGAGGGTGCCATAGGGAAATTTGATACCTATGCGGCCTGCGATGGTGGAGCCAACCCAATATCGCGCGATGGAACCGAGCGCGCCACCGATAGCGATGAGGAGGTATTTCTGCAATGCCTGAATCTCCTTTTTTTCAGACTACAAGATTTTCAGTTCGAAATTAGGGCGCAGGCGCAGCGGACATGGATTGACAGCCGAACGGACGGACGTGGTCCAGCGGCATGACGGGGTTATGCTTCTTCGCCTGCTTTGGCGGGCGGTTGAAAGGGCACGAGGAGAGCTTCGGCCGCCTTTTTACGCGGAAGCAGATGCCCTGGGAGGAAAAAGGTGTTGGCGATGAGGGTTGGAAGTACGGCACTGGCGATGACCGCAGCGACAAGGAAGGAATACTGGGACTGGGTAATGATCTGGTGATTGAGGCCGAAGAGCGCCGAGATGGTTCCAAAGGTGAGGCCGGTGGACATCATGAGCGTGTAGTAGGTGCCTGCGTGTCCGGTGTGGTTATTGGCGCGCACGGCAGGGAATACCAAAGCGGTTTTTGAGGCCATTTTTGCGAGGAAGAGGATGAGCAGGGTCGCGGGCGCGGCAATGATGGCGGGAACCGAGACAAAAGAGCCGGCGCGGATGAAGTAGAAGGGCGTGAGAAAACCGAAGGTAAGGGTGCGCAGGCGGCGTATGAGCATGTGGTCCTTACCGACCGTTCCGGCAAGCACCGCGCCGATCATGTAGGCGGGGAGCACAGCTTCGCTGCCGGCCCATGCGGCGAGACCTCCGAGGGCGAACAGAAGGAAGAGGATGTACTTGGTCTCGAGCTCGGAGACGCGGCCTCCGTATTTCTTGAAGAACCATTTGGTGACGAGGGGAAGAATGGCCAAGAGTACGGCGCAGACGCCGACGAAGAGGAGAGTCTTGAGAGTGAAGGGCGAGAAGATGAGCCCGAGCGCTATCACGGTTCCGAGGTCGTTGACGAAGCAGGCGGCGAGGATGGATTTGCCGTACCCGGTGGCGTTAAAGCCGAGCTCGAGCATGACGGCGTAGACAACGGCCACGGAGGTTGTCGAGAGCGCTACGCCGCATAGCCAGCTTGAGCGCATGGTCCAGCCGAGGATGAAGTGGCCGACGAGAGTGCAGCCGAGAAATGGTCCGATGAAGCCGGCGAGTCCTACAGTGAGGGACTCTTTCCACTTGGTTTTGAAGATGGCGGGATCGAGTTCCGCGCCAGCGAGAAAGGTGAGGACGATGGCGCCGGTCCCGGCCAGGTAAGTGACCCATTGAGTACTGCTGAGAAGGCCGCCGGAACCGAGGTAGGCGCCAATGGCCAGTTGCGCGACGGTGCCGACTACGATTTCAGACAGCGCGGTTGCAATGCGGAACCAGATGGCAAGTAAAGTTGCGATCAGTGCGAGGCCCACCCACACGGCCGAGAGAACCCATGCGTTCGCCATGGACTCATGCTCCTTGAAGATGTACTCGGGGATCGGGCCGGGAAATGACTCCGCGACAGGATTCCCTGTCAGGAGTCATCATCTGTCCTGTGTGTGCTTGAGGACAGCGGTTAAGGGTGAACTCCTTCACCACAACCAGCAATTCCATTACACTCGCAGCTCAACTGGGTGTCAAGACTAGCTGACCAATTCCATTCAAGAGGGCTTACGAAATTGGCGGCGCGAAACTGGC
Organism: Occallatibacter sp.; assembly: GCA_049510095.1. GTDB lineage: Bacteria > Acidobacteriota > Terriglobia > Terriglobales > Acidobacteriaceae > Telmatobacter. Next base: position 5,713 of record JBEKZG010000050.1, on the reverse strand, counting down.
AGCTCCGTTTGTCTCCGGCGATATCTAGGCGGACAAAGTCCCTTGCCAAATTTCTGCCTGGTCTGGCGGGATCAGCTCTCGGGGTGGGTGCAAATCCCGGATTGAATCGATCTCCTTCTCCAGGGTGCTGAGGCGAAGCAGCACCGACTCGACCGCCGGGAGACCGTCCTGCTGAGTTTTCCGGGCGCGCGCGAGAGCGAGTACCGCAATGCGGTTCACCTGGTGCAAGAGTTTGCGAATATCGGCTTCCAGGCGGGTGCGGCTCTCCTGCACGCGATTGAGAATGTCGCTATGCACTCCCGAGCTATTGACTTCGAGCAGCCGTTCCAGAAATTCTCTCGCGTCCTGGTCGATCCGTTTCCGTTGGCCAAAGAAGCCGCGAACTGGCGAGGCCGCTTGCGCGACCCCGTTGAGGTCTTGAAACTGAAAGTCGGAGCGAACGCGGAAGCCCATTTCCGTGTCGAGGGCATTGAGCATTCGGCCAAGCTCGGGGATTTGAGCCTGCGCCAGCCTGGCCAGGAAGTCGTTGCCCATCTGGACGAAGCGGCTAGCCACAAGGCGAAACTGCTTCTCGCCCTCATCTTCTTCCGGCCGTAACCACCGGGTAATCTGGTCGCGTGCAATCTCCTGCGCCTGCTGCATGATATGGCGGCGATAGGATGGGCCGGGGGACTGAGGAGCCGATTCCAGTGCCTCTTCCAGTTGCAGCGCCGAATTCGGCACGGCTACGGCAAGCCAGGCTTTGCGGCGTTCGAGAAAGAAATCGTAGAGCCGCTCTTGCTCGCCCATCAGTAGATAGCCGAGGTCCCGCATGGATTGCTCAGCTTCCGCGATGGTCTGTTTCATGGTCGCAATGCGTTGCTCGGATTCCTCGACAGGACGCAGGAGCGCATCGCGTTCTTCGCACACGATTGCCAGCAATTGTCCGCTCAGGCGCTGGATGGCGCGATTGCCCGCGAATTGGACGAGGTCGCGGCCCGAGTCATGAACGAGTTGTTGCAGCGAATCGACCAGCTTTCCCCAATCGCGTTCAGGGCCTCGATTCTCGAGCCGCTCTGCCGCACTGATTTCGAAGACAAGTTCGGAGGGCCGGTGCAAGCGCTTAGCCAGCAGATGTCGGGTGAACGCGATGGCCGCGGCCTTCTCAGCATCGGTTGCTTTATCTGCCTTGTTGAGGACGACTATGAGGTGTTCGGCATGTTGGGTAACGGATTCAATCAGGGCTAGTTCTTCTCCGGCCAAAGGTGGGTCGGAACCAGTGACGACCAGCACCGCATCGATGTGCGGAATCAAGGCCTTCGTGGTTTCAGTGTTGCCGGAATAGACAGACCCCAGGCCGGGGGTGTCAACGAGGCACATGCCTGTGGCCAGGAGACGGCAGGGGACGAACACCTCGGCGCCGGCGATCCCCTTAACGTTTTCCGGGTTGTGCTCTTCAGAGACATACTGCTCCAGTTCATGCAGGCCGATTTGCCTCCAGGCCCCGGTGGCAGCGCGAATCCTTGCGCTCCGGGTGCTGCCATAGCGGACGACCGTGGGGACGGCGGTGACGGGAACAAAGCCGGTGGGAAGAATCGACTCGCCCAGCAACGCGTCGATCAGGGTCGACTTGCCGCGTTTGAACTGGCCGACACACGCGACGAAGAAGCGGCCTTCAGCGACACGTTCGGCCAGGTCTTCCGCCTCATTAGCAATATGTTCGCTATCGATTTGCGCGGCCAGCGTGGCCAAGTCCAGCAATCGCGGGACCGCATCGCTGTTGGCTGCAGGTTCCAATATTGGCTCGTCTTCCATGTAAGCACAAACCCCTAATTGTCGTTTAGAGAAACCGACCAAGGCGTAAATCCGCAACAGAATCCCTGTCAGGGGTCATAGTCTGTCCCTCCGGTGCAAGGCAGGACAGCTCTTAAGTGCTAATTTCTTTACCACAACCAGTACTTTCTATTACACGCCGGAGACAGTTGGGTGTCAACTGTGGATGTCTTCGGAAATCTCTTTAGTTCTCAGCTAGAATTGGCGCCAGAGCGCATGAAAACACTGGCGAACGCCGCGGATCGTGAGGAGATTACGCGGCGTTTGCGCGCGATTGGACCGGGGAGCAAGGGGCGTTGGGGCAAGATGAGCGTTGCCGAGATGATTTGCCACTCAAGCGACGCGCTGCTGACGGCAATGGGCGAGCGGAAGGCCGCGTCCGTCAGCAACTGGTTTACGCGCAGTGCGATGAAATGGGCTGGACTGCGGGGTCCGATGAAGTGGCCGCATGGAATAAGAACGGTGCCCGAATGCGAGGCGGGAAAAGGTGGAACTCCGCCTGTTGAAATGGAGAGCGATCTGCGTAAGGTGCTGGTGCTGGTAGAGCAGTTTGCGGGGCTGCCTTCGACGTTTGCGTTTCCGGAGCATGCGATTCTTGGGCGGATGTCGCACGCGGAGTGGATGCGCTGGGGCTATCTGCACATGGACCACCATCTTCGGCAGTTTGGGGCCTGAGCTTGAGAGGAGAAGATTCATTGGATTTTCGTGTTATTGCATACTGTGGATGGCGGGCGGAATTTGGGGGGCTGCAATGATAATTGGGGCGCACGTGATTGTTTACAGCAAGGACGCCGAGGCAGACAGGGGTTTCTTGCGCGATGTGCTGGGCTTCAAACATGTGGACGCGGGGCACGGATGGCTTATTTTTACGCTGCCGCCGACGGAGGCCGCGGTGCATCCGGCGGAGACGAATGGAGCGCATGAACTCTACTTCCTCTGCGACGACCTGAAGGCGGAGATGGAGAGGCTTGGGGGTAAGGGCGTGCGGTGCTCGGAAGTGAATGAGCAGCGTTGGGGGTCGATTACGAAGATGCAGTTGCCAGGCGGAGGGGAAGTTGGGTTGTATCAGCCGAAGCATTCTACGGCGCTGGGTTTGGGGTGAGGCGAAGACCTTGACCGGAGTTACGGCGGACGCTAGACTCAGTGGCTCGTGAGGATCGAATGAAATTGATTAAGACTTCCCTGTGGATCGCGGTGGTTTGCGCGGTTCTTTTGCTCGTGGTCAAGCTGCCCGCACAGACGAAGAGCGACTCAAAGGAAGCAAGGGAAACGAATCTGTTGTCGTGGGGCGCGGGGGCGCTGGTGGTTGTGGCTCCGCCGTCCTATTCTGACCACGGTCAGTGGTCGACCGAGGTGTTGCTGGACGAACTGCCAAACACGGGCTGGGCCACAAGGGATGGCGACCTGACGCCTAAGGTCTTTGTTTTTGAGCTGGCGAACAAAAGCGAAATCTCGAGCCTGAGCTTCGATACGGCGCAGGTGGAGAACCCCGAGCGCGGAGCCAAGGATGTGAAGGTGGAGATCTCCGACAGCAAGAATGGGGTGTACACGTTGATTGCGACGCCGACTTTGGCGAAAGTGAAGGACCACCAAAGATTCCAGTTGAAGACGCCTGCGACGGGACGGTATCTGCGGCTGACAGCAGTGAACAATTGGGGCGATCCCAAGTACATGGAAATCATGGATGTTTACGCTTACGGGAAACCGCTGGAAAAACGAGTGCTCCCGGACAACTCGGGCGCGTTCTCTTCGAGCTACGGAAAGTTCCACATGCAGCAATTGGGATCGACGGTGAACGGCTGCTACGAGCATAAAGATGGTCTCATTGAGAACGGCGGATTTGACGGCCGGGTGTTGCGGTTCACCTGGTCGGAAGCCGACAGCGACGGTAAGCGCGAAAGCGGACCGGCGATAGTGGTCTTTTCCGACGACGGGCAGACCTTTACCGGCTATTGGTGGTACGAGCGGGACGTGAACAATGGTCCTTCCGGAAGATGGGAGGGACAGCGGGTTTCCAGGCAAATAGGCTTCTGCCCGTATTGGAAGCCTGGGACCGGGAACGGCGTGGTGGATCAACTGAAAAGCGAAGGACGCGCGCGGCTCTACGGGATTTTATTCGATACCGACTCGGACCATTTGAAGGATGAATCGAAGCCGACGCTGGACTCGCTGGCGGCCGCGGCGAAGGCGCAGCCTTCGTGGCGCTTTGGAATTGAGGGGTATACGGACAACGTGGGCGGGGACGGGCATAACCAGACGCTCTCAGAGAAGCGGGCCGCTTCAGTGAAGGCGTACCTGGTGACGGCGGGCGTGGCCGCTCCCCGGCTGACTACGCAGGGATTCGGGTCGAGCAAGCCGGTGGCGAGCAACGATACGGAACTGGGGCGGTCGCAGAACCGCCGGGTGGAGGTTGTGAAGAAATAGGCACTTGCGGTGCGGCAGACCACCTGCATTGGGGTAGACGCCCGCAGGAGGTTTCCGTGTTCCCGTGCTTGAATTTGCGGTTGGTCGATGGGTGGGCGACATGCCGGTTCCCAGAAGTTTCATGCGGACCCGGTTGCGCTTTGCAAGGGTTTGGCTGAGACTGTAAATATGTTTCTGCGAACTCGCAATGTTCTCTGCCTTCCGTTATTCATCCTTTTATTCGCGCCGTTTCATTCATACGGGCAGCACACCAGGGAAACGAGCGTACTCGATTACTTCCCGAAGAAATCGGATGCAATCACCTATTCGGTGTTCAAGGGACAGCCCGCTCCCCCGAAGGGGCTGCTGATTCTGCTGGGTCATCAGGCCCGGTGGGACGAAATGGGGCGAGGCGACCTGAGTGTGCAGGGACCGCACTTGCGCTTCGAGAAGGTTGACGGTCCGGCGACCCAGGGAGGCGCTGGAGCGGCGCGATACCGGGTGTTTGCTTCAGGCGTTCCTGAGAACAAGGTGTTTGCCTTTGGTTTATGGTCGGTGTCGAACAAATTCCTGCTCGATCCGAGCAATGTATATTCGAAAGAATTCGCGCCCGGCGGCGGCGACATCTATGCGAATGAGCAAGGCCTGTTGATGACTCGCCGGCCGAAACCGGATGAAGAGACGAGCTACCGGGCAGCGGACGAGTTAGAAGTTGCGCCTATCACCGAATTCGCGGAACCGATGCGTTATTTATTGGAGAGCAAGGATGGGGATCTGCAGGTTTTCGGAACCCTGGTTCCCCATCCAGCGCTGGCGGACGACAAGGGATGCAGGATTGAAGCGAGAATCGCGCAGCCGGCTTCGACGGCACTCCTGATCATTATGGATGGATTTCCGGCAAAGGCAAAGATTCCGCTGGTGCTGGAGTCGGAGGGGGAGATCGCTAACGATCTGCTGATCGCCGACGCAAACGGGCACGCGGTGACCGCCGATTTTCCGTATGTTGCGGGCAAGACGCGGGGTGTGCTGAAGGCGACCGCGGAGGGCAAGGAGTGCCTGCCTGCTGTGGAAGTGCCGTGGGGGCCGGCTGTTCCTGCGGGGGCTAAAGCGCCGTAGGGCAGATGCCCATTGCCTCGACAACCTGCTCCTGGGTCATATTGGCGTCGATCACCGCTCGCCGCTTTCAGGGGTCCGCGATGGGCGGGAGAGTTCCGCGGCCTTTTCGGCGACCCAAAGTTTGATGACGGACTGGTAGGGGACGTCGAGTCTTCGCGCGTGGTTGCGGATGGTGTTCAGGACATCTTCCGGCATGCGCAGGGAGATGGTTTCGGTGGAAGGGCGGAGTTTGGAGAAGGTCACGAGCTTGGCCTTGGTCCAATCGACATATTGCGTGCTGTCGTTTTTCGGCGACTCCCAGAAGGCGCGCTCCTGGGCTTCGCTGGAGAACTTAGCCTGCATATCTCACACGCCGCCTGTTGAAGGGGAGAGTCTGGAAGCA
>JBEKZG010000005.1:0-23225 GCA_049510095.1 Occallatibacter sp. | reverse complement strand
CCGGAACGGTTGTTTCACGGATTTCCAGCAACTTATTGAACGACGAACTGCTTGGGGATCTTCCTAGAGAGGACAGCATCCGCGAGAGCATCTACATAGAGAGGTATTGCAAGCCGGAGTGCGACTTGGCCAAGAAGAGCCAGCAGGACCAGAGGTGCAGCCCGAGCCTGATTGTCATGAATGCGGGCGTACCAATTAATAAAACCACTGAGGCGGACGAGTTGAAGCGCTTCGACCCGGTTGCCGTCACAGAGTTCAAGAAGCAACTGGATGCCAGGTTTCTGTCGGAGGAACTCCAAGGAGCGGATGTAGTGAGCCGGCGCGATAGGTTGAGGGGGTATTTCTGCGGACGGGACCTCGGTCCTCCCCCGCCCGACGAGGATCCGATTGAAAGGGAAAACCGTCGCGACCACTTGAGGGATATGTTTCTCCTTCAGGAGGGTCAGGCTCTCCTCTACGGGCAGGATAAGGTAGAAAGGCTCAAGCAATATCACGACCAGGCCATTGTGCTTCGTGGAGCTACATTCAATGGGTTCGTTTTGGCTGCGATAAGCCTCTTTTGCTGGTGCGGGAATCGAAGAGAGCACCTTTCCAAATTCGGGCGCTGGAGGTATCTCGCCTACTTACCTTCAGCTGCGCTGATCTTTATTGCGTTGCTGGCGCTGTATCATCACGTCACGGATTCTTGGGCGGTCTGGCATCTCCTGAGTGATGCCTCGAAAAAGGCTGATTGGCTGGATTTGAGGACCGATCCGCCTCTCGTGGAGCTTTTGCTCTTGTCACTCGGGGCTACGGGTTATTTGCTCACCTCCCGAACAAACAGGACTCCATCCAAAGGCGTTTCATCCCATGGGAGAACCTTCGTGGCGGGCCACTGGCTCACTTCCAGAAGAAACAGGAGCCTTTACACCGGCAATCCATCCTATGGCCGGACCTTTATCGTTGCCACAGTAATCACTCTCGCATGTTACAGCGGATGGTGGTGGACGGAATATCTGTACGATTCCCAGGTCATTTATACCTTGCCTGAGCTGCACTCCGGTCAGAAATTGAGCGATATTCAGGCTGCTGGAGAAGAGACACCTCCCCCTGCCAAAGCCGAAGCGCAAGGAACTAAAGCCCCGCCAACTCCATCTCCTGTTCCAGCCGCGCATGAAGGCGTTCGCTGAATCCAGCCGGCAGTTCGAACACGCGGTCGTCAGCTATCAGCACCACCACGTTGCGGGTGGAATCCAGAACCGCGCAGCAGACTTCGCACGTCTCCAAATGCTTGTCGATTTCGGCACGCAGTTCCGCATCCACCTCGTCTTCGATGTAAGCCGAGATGTGCTGCCAGACGTGTTTGCAGTCAATCCTCATCGGCCCCACCCAAACAATCCCTTTGGCTTGGGCGCAAATCCTCCCAGACGCGGCGCCAAGCTCCGCTGCAATTGGGCGCGCGCCCGGTGCAGCCGAACTTTGACCGCCCCCTCTGTAACGCCCAGGGCAACGGCGGTTTCGCGCACATCCATCTCTTCGATGTCTCTGAGCAGGATAACGTTACGGTAGATCTCCGGCAATTCGTCAATCGCTGCCCGAATCATCGCGCCCAACTCCTTTCGCTCCAACGCCTCAGAAGGAATTTCGCGCCAACTGGTGAGAATGGCCGGCGTGTAGTCGCCAGTCTGCTCGTCGGTGCCGGCATCCAGCGAGTCCTCACGACGGCTTCCCTGCTTGCGCAGGCGTCCCAGGCCCTCATTGCGCGCAATCGAAAGCACCCATGTTCGGAATTGTGAATCTCCGCGAAATTTGCCGAGATTCTGAAATACCTTGATCGCGGTATCCTGCGCCGCGTCTTCAGCTTCCGCCTCGTTGCGCAGCAACGAGAAGAGCAGAAAATAGATGCCGCGCTCGCAGGGGCGGATGAGATCGTGAAACAGCTGCTTCTCACCCGCCAGGATGCGGCGAATGCAATCCAACTCGAATTGAGGATCGGGAGCAGGCATCGGCCTCCAGAATATCCGGTTCACGCGAAGGGGAGCGGTGGCGGGTAGCCCTGAGAGCTATAGCGCGGAACGTAGTGAGCGAAGACAGCGCGATCAAGATGAAATCGCAGTCGGGCGTAAGTTTTTCCAATTCAAAAAGAAACCTTAGTTGCAAAATACAGATTGGGCTGTACAATCGTCCACGAGGAGAACCATGGCCGGAGATATTCAACTTACGTGCAGCGACTGCGGGCAGGACTTTACCTTCACCGCTGCTGATCAGGCGTTCTTTCAGGAACGCGGTTATTCGACCCCGAAGCGTTGCAAGACTTGCCGTCAGGCAAAGAAGCAAGATCAAGGGGGGGGTTCCGGCTACCGTTCGGCTCCAGCACAGGGTACACCTGTGATTTGCTCGGGTTGCGGCCAGCCTACAACAGTGCCTTTTGAGCCGCGTGGCGATCGCCCGGTATTTTGCCGGGATTGCTATCAGGCGCGCAAGGGCAGCGGCGGTGGTCCGGGCGGCGGAAGCTCGCGCGGCCGAGGCCGTTACTAGGATTCAGGCGATCCGATGCGGAACGTAAGCGTCGGATCAAAGTTCCCCACCCATACCAGGCTAGAAGCTCCACGGCGATAGTTGATACGGCTCTGGATACGTCGTTCATCCGCTGACAGGTAATCTGCGGTCATTTTCGGATTGCGAGAGGTTTTCCAGACAATTCAGAAAGAGGCAGCCATCGGTATACCGGCTGCCTTTTCGATTTTCAGTCCCTATCTAACTAAGCGAGGCGATTTGACCCTCCTACCGATCGCAGAATTCGCGATCTTCAGATGGACAGGCGGACTGCCAACCGGTACACTGGCGCTCTCAGTTCACAACTTATCTTCGATGCCGGGAGGATTCACTCCTAAAAAATGGCCTCCCAATTATCCTTCACTGGATTTGCATGGAAAAACCTGTGGCGCAGGCGCCTGCGGACCCTGTTGACCTTATGGGGTATCGGTATGGCCATAGGCGCCTTTGTCGCACTGGTCGGCTTCTCCCGCTCCTTTGAGCACGAGTGGCTGCGCCTCTATTCAAGCAGCGGCACGGATATCGCAGTGGTGGAAAGGAACTTTCTCAACACCTCGGTCGATGCGTCGCTTGTGAGCAAACTGGCAACCGTGCCCGTGGTGGCGCAGATCAGCCCGATGATCTTCAACATCATCGATATCACGCCAGAGGTGAATGCGCTGGTCTTCGGCTGGCGCGCCAATTCTTACGAATTCGAATCGCTGACCTTTCTCTCCGGCCATCCATTTCACGATGGCAAGCCGGAAGTGATCGTAGGCGATATGCTGGCTCAGTCGCTGAACAAGAAGGCCGGAGATACGCTGGTGATCCAGGGCTCCCCCTTCACCGTGGCCGGAATCTATCACGGTGGAACGGCGCTCGAAGCAGGCGCTGTGATCATGCCGCTGGACCAGTTGCAGCAGCTTTCCAGTCTGCAAGGCAAGGTGTCCGGCTTTCACGTTCGCCTGCGCCCAGCACCGGCCGGCGAAGCCCCTGATCACTATCTGAAGCGCGCTCAGAAAGAGATTGAAACCGCGCTGCCGGGGCTGAATGCTCAATTGGCCAGCGAGCGCGCCAGCAACAACCAGTTCGTGGCGCTGGCCCATGCCGTGGCCTGGGGAACCTCCTCGATCGCGCTGCTGATGGGCATCCTGGGCATCGCCAACACCATGGCGATGTCGGTGTTTGAACGGACGCGCGAAATCGGCATCCTGCGCGCTATTGGCTGGAAATCCCGGCGCATCGTGCTTCTGATCGAGTTGGAAGCCTCGGTACTGGGGATAGCCGGCGGACTCCTGGGACTTTGTTTCGGTTGGGGTTCGCTGCGTCTGCTCTCCTTATTGCCGCAGACCGCCGGCGTCGTTTCTGCCTCGTTGTCGCCCTATCACCTTCTGGAGGCCCTCGCCATATCGGTCGTCTCCGGACTTCTGGCCGGCGCTTATCCCGCCTGGCGCGGCGCCAATCTTTCCCCGGTGGAGGCTATTCGTCATGACTAGCCCGCTGTTAGAGGTCCGCAAGCTCTGCAAGAGCTACGACGAAGGCCGCATTGAGGCTCTTCGCGGAATCGACTTGGCTATCGCCGCCGGCGAATATGTGGCCATCAGCGGCCCCAGCGGCAGCGGCAAGTCCACCCTGCTACAGTTGCTGGGCGGGCTGGACACTGCCACTTCCGGCGAAGTGCTCTTCCAGAACCGGGCACTCGGATCGGCAGTCGACCTGGATACCTACCGCGCCCAGCAGGTCGGCTTCATCTTTCAGGCCTTCTATCTTCTGCCCACGCTGACCGCCATCGAAAATGTGCAGGTGCCCATGCTCGCGCTCGGCCTTCTCCCGCACAACCGGGCGCAGCGGGCCGAATCCCTGCTGCGCGAAATGGGCCTGGGACACCGGCTCAACCAGTTCCCCAACGAACTCTCCGCCGGCGAGCGTCAGCGTGTGGCAATAGCCCGAGCCCTGGCCAACGCGCCTTCCATCCTGCTAGCCGACGAGCCCACCGGCAACCTGGACAGCGCCAACTCGGCTCGCATTGTTGAAATGCTTACCGGCATCCAGAAACAGCGGGGGATGACGCTCATCATCATCACCCACGAGGATGAGATCGCGTGTTGCGCGCCGCGCCATATCCGCATCCGCGACGGTAAAATCGAGTCATGAGAAGGAACTCCGTGGCGCTCGCTGCAAGTCTGGCTCTCGTTGCAATGCAGGTGCTCGCGACGGCCTCGGAAGCGGCGCATGCGCCGGATGTGGCCGCGGTCCTAAAGGTTCCGACAGAGCGAGTGCAGACCGCCGATTTTCGCGCCACCGGCCACCTGATTCGAGTGGATGCGAACAACATGCGTACCAGCTACGGCCTAACCATCGAGGCTCACTGGTTTCCGGGGGTATTGCGCGTGGTGGTGGAACTGACGCCGCCCGCAAATATGAAGCCCGACGCACGCGCCCATATTCTTCTGGAAATGCGTCCCAACGGCCAGACATTGATCCAAATAGCTCATCCAGGCGACAAAACTCCAGCTATACTTCCGTTCGGCAAATGGAACGACGGTCCTCTCGGTCCCGGATTCAGTTACGAGGATTTTCTGGAGCCGCAGTATTTCTGGCCCTCTCAGACAGTCGTTGAACAGACCAAATACGGCGTCCGCGATTGCGACGTTTTGAAGAGCACACCGGGCGCGGCAGACAAAACGCATTACGCCGATGTAAAAACATGGCTCGACCTCACCATTGGGTTTCCTGTATATGTAGAAAAAACGCTGAAAGGGTCAGGAGCAGTGAAAGAGTTCACATACTTCGGACTACGCCATGACGGCGGGGTCTGGTCAGCCAGCCAGATCGAGTCGAAGACACGCGGCCAGGGCGGTTCCACCCTGCTTATAATTGACCGCGGTACCGCGAAGGCGAATTTGGGTCTCTCGGATTTCAGCGCCAGGCAGCTCGTCACTTTCTAGGACTCCTTATGGTTGTCGTTCTCCTCGCCCTCATCGCCTGCGCAGCCGTGGTCTCCGCGGGATTCCTCTATCAAGCCATCGGAGCGCGCCGCGACCGCAGGCTCTACGCCAGCTCCGGCCGCTGGATCGATATCGGCCACAAATGCAGTCTCTACGTGATGGAAAAAGGATCAGGCGGCCCAACCGTCCTTTTCGAATCCGGCATTGGAGCCACCAATCTGAACTGGTTTCACATCCAGGGCATCGTTTCCCGATTCACCAGCACAGCCTCTTATGACCGGAGCGGGCTGGGCTGGAGCAGTCCCTGCCGCACCGCACGCACTCCCGGTAACGTTGCGGTCGAATTGCACGCGATGCTGCAGGGCGCGGGCATCAAGCCGCCCTACGTTTTGGTTGGTCACTCTTTCGGCGGCCTGGTGATGCGCCGCTATACGTTGCTTTATCCGGAAGACGTTGCCAGCGTGCTGCTTGTTGACCCTATGCGCTGCGAAGAGTGGCCGCCGCTGAACCCCAGCAAGCAATCCGAACTGGATCGCGGCAAGAGGCTTTCGCGCTACGCGATTCCGATTGCCCGTTTCGGCCTGGCCCGCCTGGCCGTCACCTCTCTGCTCTGCCACTCGGGCAAAGTCGCGCACCGCCTCTCCAGCGTCGCAGGGGATGGTGCGCGTCATGTTATCGGGAGAGTTCAGGACGAAGTTCGAAAGATGCCCGAGGAGATTCGCCCCATCGTGGCGGCCCATTGGTCGCGCCCAGGCTTCTACGCCGGAATCCGCAGCCACGTCCTGGCCGTGCCCGATACCGTTCGCGAGATGCAGCACGCCGAGCCGATCCATGGCATTCCGATAATGGTCCTCACGCCGGGCAAATCCACGCCACTCTCCGGCGCGTGCCTCAACCGCATCGGCGATAACGTGCAGCAGGTCATCGCTCCGGCCAGCGCGCACTGGATTCATCTCGACCAGCCCGACCTGGTCATTAATTCCATTCGCGAGATGGTGATGGCAGCCACGCCGGATGCCGTGCCTGTACCGGTGTAGCGGCTACTTCTTTTCACCCGCCACAAACGTGGTCCACGGCCCGGCGATCATGTCGTGCAGAATGGGCTTCTGCCACGCAAACTCCGGATGCGCCGCCAGAAATGGCCCGGCTAAAAAATTGTCGCCGCACGGATGCCCAGCTCTGCCGATAAAGCTCAACTTGGCCGCCAGATCCGAATTCATCACCTTGCCTGTGACCGCCCCGCCGGGCACAAAGGGCGGGTCGCCCCAAACCTTTTCGCCCACCGGCGATGTATCCTCATGCCCGCACAGGCTGCGCTTTCCGGCGTCGGCCTTGTGCTCATAGCTGTCGTAATGGTCTGACAGGTACGCTTCCGCCAGCGCTGTATCCAACTTGCCGTAGTGCTCCTTCATGAACTCTTCCGCTCGAATATGCCGGGCATTCATGCTGCTCTCCGGATTCTTAGGATTGAACCCGGGGGTGTCCTCGCGGATCAACGCGGGATCCGCCGAAAAATTCGATGACACAAAGTACCCATCTTTCTTCTTCGTCAGCGGCGTTTCGTGCAGGCCAAGCTCAAGGTAAGCAATCTCGCCAGTCTTACGATCCCCGATCAGCCACGAGTTCGCATAGCCGCCGTTGTTGCCCTTGCGCATGATAGCCGCGTATTCGTCGATGGACGCCGCATATTGCATCGCTCTGCGGGAACGGTCGAACTCCGGAATACCATTCACATCGAAACCCACGGCCATCGGCAGCGTGGTCTCGGTAATCATCAGACCGCTTGCGTTTACGCCAAAGTCGTCCTGACTCGTGATCACACCCGGCATTCCATCCATCAGGATGTGCTGTCCGTTCGAAGGCACGATGTCAAACACCACGGTCCAACGCTCGCCCTCGGCGTAGGACGACCAGTTGCTGTGTGCGATCACGATCTTTCGGTCCTTCGTCGCCGACCCCGTTGCAACAAAGGCGCTGCATTTTCCAGGCGCGACGGCAGCCGCCGGATTGGGCTTATGTTCTTTGTGATTCAAAGCCGGTAAATAGTAGTCGCTGATTTCAATGTCGCCATTCAGCGCGACTATATCCCACAGATCCAGCGCCGACCCCTGTGCCTTCAGTCCTTCCACAATCCCCTTCAGTTCCTCCTGGTACTCCGGTTCGAGGTGCGGCCACAAGATGGTCTTACCCACCTCGCGAAAGAAGCTCCAGGGGCGGCGATCCGCATGGGGTGCGGTCACCGTGTACACATGAACATTGTCCTCAATCTCGCGCGCCAGCAGGTACCCGTGTTGAAAGCCAACCTGCTCAGGCGTGCCTTCCAGATGCACGTAAGTCCATCCGCCGTCGTTGAACTTATAGGCGCCATTCAGACGTGAGTCAGGCTCTGCCGAAGCTTGCGCGGCAAGCGAGACCAGAACAACAAGGCATGGAAAGAGCGATCGGGAAAGCAGACGAGACATCAGGAACCCTCCGGGATTCCCTGAAGATATCATGTGCGAGGTCAGGGCCTGTTAACACTCGCAGGCCCTGGATGTCCGAACACTCTCAGCGCTTCTTCGCCACCTTCGCAGCGGGCTTTTTACCAGCCGGGCCCACATGCTTTGCCGGGGGCGCAGGCTTTCCGTTTCTGCTGCCGGCGGGAACCGGTTTTGTCTTGGGTTTGACCGCAGCGGCCTTCGAGGAAGCAGGCTTTGCCGGAGGCTTGAGCGCACTCTTGGCCGACGGCTTGGCGGGAGCCTTGACCGCGGGTTTCCTGGCAGCAACCGGAGTCACAGGCGGCTTCGCGGCCTTGCTCGGCTGCTGCGCGGATACGGCCTTCTTCACAGGCGCTGAAACCGGTTTTGCCTCAGGCTTGGCTGCGGCCTTGGGCACGACCGCTGTTTTCGGTTTCGCGGCTTTTGCCGGAGCCGGAGGCGGTGCTGCCGGCGGGGCCACTTTAGCGGACTTTGGCTCCTTCCCTGGCTTCGGGGACGCAGACGTCTTGGAGGCGGGCTTCGCAACAGGGGGTGCCGGCTCACTCTCGTCTTCCTCGTCCTCGGTCTCACCCTCGTCGCCGTCCAAATCGTCGCCAACGGAGTCCGCCTCTTCCGCAATCTCCGCGTCCAGCTCAATCTTGGGAATCGCGATATGCAGATCTATCTCCTCATCGTCAGCGGCGATATCGTCCAGATCTTCATCCTCGTCCCCGTCGGATTCCTCTTCATCGTCGTACGTGCTCTCTTTAATCTTCGCTTCCGCGCCACGTTTAGCGCGCGGTCTCTTGATCGTGACCTGGGGTGGCGGCGCTGGGGGCGAATGCGGCTCGAGGAATGCCCGTATCTCCTCGGGCGTGTTCAAGCGGCCGTCGATCAACTCCAGGAACACAGCGTGCACAATCTCACGGTACGTCGCCAGTTCGGGAGTAATCCGCATCTCCTGCAAAATCGCATGGGGTATGCGCTGCCGGGCCTCGGGCCAGACTTTCAGGAAAAGCTCGAATCGCTCCTTGACGGCAGCGTCCCTGGTGGTAAACCCAAGCCAAAGAATCGCTTCCGGGTCATAGGTGGTAAAGATCTTGTAGCTTGAGGATGGAGTGGCGTTCTCCTTGGCCAGCAGCACCTTGGCGAACCCCGACGCCAGCGAGTCCAGGCTGTTCCACTCCTCGACGAACCCCGGCCGCAGCATCGATTTCTTCAGCGCCGAAAGATCCTTGGGAGCCAATTTGGCCGTCAGCAACTGCATTTGCGCCGCCGACATATCCGGAAGTACCCCTTGCAGCGCCAAGTCGACGCCGAGTGCATGCAGAGCGCTCAGCTTCTCCTCGTCGGCTTTAGCTGAGGTCCATGCGGGGAAGAGCACCTTCATCCACCCCTCAGCCTCCAAAGCCTGCAAAACTTTCAGTCCTTCTTCCTCGTGGCCAATCTGTTCCAATTCCTGGCTGCGCGCCTCGGCGGAAAGGTACTCGATCACACCCTCAGCCTTCGCATTCTCATAGCGGGTTCTGGTCTTCTGATCCAGTTCCCAGCCCAGGCGGGCCATGTACCGCGTCGCGCGAATCAGCAGCGAAGGCTCCTCAAGAAAGCCGTAATTCGACACCATCCGCAGTGTCCGGGCCTCGATGTCGGCAGCCCCATTCATGGGGTCCATCAGCAAACCGAAAGATCCCTCGTTGAGGGAGATGGCCATGGCGTTGACGGTAAAGTCGCGCCGGCGCAGGTCTTCGTGGATCGAATCCGGGTGGTAAACCGGCTTTCCCGGCGTTGGATATTCGGCGCGATGGGTGCTGATGACATCCACGCGGACAGTTCCAGGGAAGCACAGGTACAGGCTCTTGGAAGACTCGTCTTCGCCCCAGACTTTGCCGCCCATCTTCTCGATTATTTTCTTGAGTTTAAGCGCATTTCCATGAACCGCCACTTCAAGATCGCGCACCGCATGTCCGCTGGTCAGATCGCGCACGGCATCCCCGGTCAGAAACAGGATCATTCCCGCTTCCCGGGCTGCTTCGCGCATCTGCCGCAGAGCGTTTTGTTGGTCGGCCGACAGCCGGTTTTCCAAAAGATAAATGTAATCAGCCATTCAGATCTACCCGCTTCCGCCGTCTAGAACCGCAGCCAAGTGCCTCATGTGGTTGCTCTTAGGACGCAAACCGGCACAGGTTGCAAAGCAGTACATTAACACAACGGAGCACGATTGGCTAGCCTTCTATGCATCGGTTTTTATGCAGTGTTTCACTTGCGACAACATTGCCGCCTTCTCCGGCATCGGCTACTGGTCTGATTGCAAGGTCCCTGCTCCTCTTCGGCAAACCAGGATCCCCACCTGGCTCCGGTTCATGCGACAATCCAGAACGATGGCCTCCGTTCGCAAACCCGTGATTGTGCGTAAGTTTTCTCGCGAGTGGTATGCAGGCTACGCAGGAGCGGGATTGGGGCTCGGCGCTACGGAATTGGAAATACTCGATCCAACCGGCAAGGTTCTTCGCATGGGTTGGGAACAGGTGAAATGGGTTTGTTATGTCCGCGACCTCCCTGCCGCCTCAGGCTCGCAGAGCGATCCGGAGCGCTTGCTGCACAAGCGCTTCTCCATACGTCCCCGCACCGCTGGGCTGTGGCTCCGTATGACTCTCACCGACGGAGAAGAGCTCGAGGGCCTTGCGGCGAACGACCGCTCCCTGGTTGAGGGCGCCGGGCTTCTTCTCACCCCGCCGGATACGCGCTCCAATACGCAGCGCATCTATATCCCCCGGCAAGCCATCCAAACCCTGGAAGTCGTCAGCCTGATTGGCAGTGCAAGCCGCCGTCGCCCAGCCGCAGCCAGCCAGCCGATCAAGCAGCCGGATCTCTTTCCAGGTGAGTCGGACACAGCGTAGGCGGACGTGTTCCAGTACAATCTCATCGATGAAGCTAGGGGATTTGGCAAGCAGGTTGGGCGCGGAGCTCCGCGGTATTGCGGAACTGGAAATTACTGGTGTCAAAGGGATTGAAGAAGCCGGACCCAGCGAGGCGACTTTTGTTGCCAATCCCCGGTACGCCGGGCTGGCGCGGACAACCAAGGCAGCCGCGGTTCTGGTGGATCCGGAGTTCCAGGAAATCGCCACGGCCACTCTTCGCGTCAAGAATCCCTATCTGGCCTTTTCCCGCGCTCTGGGGCTCTTCTACCAGCCCCCGGTTTACCCTCCCGGAATCCACCCCACGGCTGTCATCGATCCTACGGCGGAGATCGGGGACGGAGCGCACATCGGCGCTTACGTCGTCGTCGGCCACAATGTGCGCCTCGGCGGCCACGCTACTCTGCTGCCCCATGTCGTACTCTACCCCGGCGTCAGGGCAGGTAGCTATCTCTTTGCCCACGCCCATGCGGTGGTCCGTGAAAACTGCATCCTTGGCGATCATGTGACCCTGGAGAACGGCGCAATCATCGGAGCCGACGGCTTCGGTTTTGCCAAGAACGAGGCAGGCCACTGGGAAAAGATCCCGCAGTCTGGCCCGGTGCGGCTCGGCAGCCGGGTGGATGTCCAGGCCAACGCCTGCGTCGATCGGGCCACAGTGGGCGAAACGGTGATCGGGGACGGTACCAAGATCGATAACCTGGTCCAGATAGGTCACGGCTCCAGGGTCGGAGAAAACGCCCTGGTATGCGCCCAGACGGGGCTGGCCGGCTCCTCCATAATAGGCAACAATGTGATTCTCGCCGGCCAGACCGGCGTGGCCGGACATTGCACCGTGGGCGACGGCGTTATCCTGACCGCTCAATCCGCAGTCTCCCACGATGTGCCTCCGGGCAAGACCCTTTCCGGTTCGCCAGGCTTCGATAATCGCATCTGGCTTCGGGCGGTAACCATCTTTCAACGGCTCCCGGAACTGCTCAAACGCATCGATCGCCTTGAAAAAAAGCTTTCAGCTCAGCTCTCGTCCGAAGGGGAACAGACCGGAAACGGGAGCCAGGAATGAGGCATCGAATCGGGATTCGCCGTTGGACCATCCCCGTAATCGCTCTAATGTCTACAACCATTGCAGCCGGATGCCACTCCTATCACGTCGAGGTCACCGTGGAGAACCGCACCGGCGCCTGGGTGCACCTGCTGGAAGTCGACTATCCCAGCGCCAGCTTTGGTACCGGCACACTGGCGCCCCAGGCCGATTACCACTATCGCATCCAGCTCCGCGGCACCGGCCCGCTGAAGCTCCAGTACACTGAAGGGGACCTCCGCGGCAAGAGCGTGCAGATTACAGGACCCACGCTTGTCGAACGGCAGGAAGGCAAGCTGGAGATCGTGCTTCTGCCCGATGGCAAGGCGGAGTTTCATTCCGGCTTGACTCCATAAAGGGCATTCGCATACTTTCCTTCATTACGAACTCTTTCTCTGTTTCAGACAGATTGATTCTATCTCCCTGGAAATCTGCTCGTTTAGGACCTGTAGAAGGATGTGTGCGCGGAATTGCACGAATCTCCCGCATTGCCGGCTCATCGTCCGCGGGCTCCGTGGCTGCGGAGGCACGGTTATGCCCTGCGCCTCGCTCAATGCTTCGTTTTTGAGGCGCTTGCCTCTTTTTACGTCGGCTCCGCGCCCGAACACAATCTGATCTGGGTCGCCAACGGCGTCCTGCTTGCCTATCTGCTGTTGGCCCCGCGCAAGCGATGGCCGGGCTATTTGGCGGCCGCCGCTCTGGCCCAGATCGCCGCAGACACTCTGGTCGCTCCTCACTGGCAATCCAATCTGCTTCTGGTGATCCTGAATCTCATTGAAGTGCTGATCGGCGCTCTGTTGATGAGGAGGCGATTCAGCGACTTTCCAAGATTCACCGACAGCAGATATCTAATCCGCTTTCTCGCCTATGCCGTCTCGCTCGGTCCGCTGGCAGCCGGATTCCTCTATACCGTCGTCTTCACCTCCCCGCTCCACTCCGCGCCCGGTCATGCCTTCATTCGCTGGGTCGTAGCCGACGCCCTCGGGATCTGCGCCACCACTCCCGCCTGCGTCGCCATCTTCCGTGCCCGTTTACGGCGCACCCCTGCGAGTCAAAAACATTGGAAACTCCTGTCTCTCCTGGCTGTTGTCACCCTGTTAGCCTTTACGCAGACACAGGTTCCACTCCTCTTCATCATTTACCCGCTGCTGATCCTTATCCTGCTGCGCCAGGGCCTAGGATGGGCCTCAATGGCCACCATTTACGTTGCCGGCGTCGGAAACTGGTTCACGATCCGGGAACTGGGTCCTTTTGTACTCTTCAGGTCCCTCACCCCCTATGGGCCGTCCATTCTCCTGCAGATCTTCATCGCATCGGCAATTTTCATGCTTTACAGCGTCTCGGTCATCCTGGAGAGCGAGCAGGTAGCAAAGCGTCAACTCCAGAAGATTGCCGCCCTGCATGAACTGGTCACCCGGAATTCCCGTGACGTGATCATCCTTGCCGACTTCGAGGGACGCCACAAATATGTCTCTCCCGCTGTACAGCAAATGGGCGGATGGAAGCCGGAGGAGGTGGCCGCATTCGGCTCTCTGGACCTTGTGCATCCGGACGACGTTTCACGTGTGAAAACAGCCTTGGCCAAATTGCGTTTGGGCACCGATAGCGGCATGTGTGAATGCCGCTGCCGCAAGAGCGACGAGGAATACATTTGGGTGGAATGCAGCCTCAAAGTCTACCGCGACCCGGTGACAGATGCACGCACCGGAATCCTGAACCTGGTTCGGGACATATCCGAGCGCAAGCAAACCGAGCAACGGCTCCAGGAGGCCTATGCGGCAGTCGAGGCGCTCTCCGTCACCGATGCGCTCACCGGCCTGTCGAATCGCAGGCAATTCGACCAATCTCTCAGCAACGAGTGGCGGCGCAACGCGCGCGACCAAAAGCCGATTTCACTTCTGATGGTCGATGTCGACTTGTTCAAGCTGTACAACGATACGAACGGGCACCTTCGCGGCGACACTTGCCTGAAGCAAATTGCGGAAGCGATCAGCGAAGTGGCTACGCGGCCGGGAGACCTGACTGCCCGATTTGGCGGCGAGGAATTTGCCATTATCCTACCCCGCACGCCGAACGACGGAGCCATGCTGGTTGCGCAAAAAGTCCGCAACGCCATACGCAACCGCCGCTTGCCCTATTCCGCCGTGCCAGGCGGAATTATCACCGTTTCGGTGGGTTGCGCCACCCTTGTCCCCGAGCCGGGACTACAATCTTCCGAACTCATCGGCATAGCAGACGAGGCTCTTTATGCCGCAAAACGCAGCGGGCGCGATTGCGTTTGCAACGGAAACAAACCCGCTGACCGCGAGGAGACACGACCTGTGAATAAAACCAGGCCCTGACCCTTACTTGACCATCGTTGCGAAGAGCGGCGAGTGCAACAGACTGTTGAACTCCGAGTCCGAAGACGCAAAGTGGATCGACATATTTCCGGCATCCGACGCGACCGTCGTGTCGCCCAGCGCCTGCTTCTCCGCATCCGAACCACTCATTTTGCGAAGCGAAACCGCCGCGGTGAGGAGCGATGCAATGGTAGCCGCCGCAAAACTGTCGCCAGTGGAAATGGTCAGGTTGAACTTGACGCCATGCTGAAAGTCCATTGAGTACCACGAGGCCTGCAGCCGCTTGCGCACAGTCTCAAAGTCTGTCACCGAACCGGCCTCGCCGAGGACCTGACGCATCATTGTCTGAGTTCCCTTTTCGTCGAGAATGCTCCAAAGCGCGTCGGAATCCACACTCTTCATGGCCTCCATCAAGGGGGTATTGGTCAGCAAACTGGGGGCAAATCCGTCCCGGGCGTCCAGGGCCTTGGTCACCGCGTCGTTCGCCCCGAAGACCATGGTCGACTGATCGACAAAGCACAGAACCATGCCGGTCTTGGCCATTGGATAGATCTTATTGGTGCGCACCACGGTAGCTTTGACCTTGTTCTTTTTGAAATTCGCCAGAACATCCTGCATCGCAAACTGGCCTTGGGCAATGCCTACGGTAATCAGCCCGTCGCTGCCCGCCGTGGGCCGGAACAAGGCAAAAGCCAGCTGATCCACGTCATGGTTATCGTTCAGCCCCGACTTTTTCAGCGCCTCGTCGAATTGTTTCAGCTCGGGCGGCATCACACGCTCGCGCAGATCCATCGCCGCAGTCGAGTTCTGCATCGCACGGTAGTCGATGACAACCAGTTGCTGCACATCATGCGGAATGGCCGTGCGCGCATCGGTGGACAATTGAGCCGCTGGAGCCAACGTAGCACCCGCCATCAGAACGGCAGGCAGCGCAAACTTTGCAAATGCTTTCAACAAGTCTTCCCTCCGGTGTTCGATGTTTCTCAGATCGACGCGCCGCACTTCAATCATTGCCGGCCGCCGCGCCTTGACCAGGACCGAAAAACACTTTCCAACCCACGTTCCCATTGTACCCTTGTGCGAATTTCCTAGCGGGTACACATTTTTTGAGCCCCCCGGGAATTCGCCATGAGCCGTCATGCTTCTCCCGGCCATGCAAGCGGCGATTCAAGCCGTCGTTCCAGAATCTTCGTCGCCGGATCGAATCCACTGAGTAGACGCATCCAGTCGGTATTCCGCTCACATGCGGCTTCGGGCACCAGCCCAATCACTTCCCCCTCGGCAAGGCCAACCTTGTGCCGCTGCGCAAGCGTGGTAATCGTGCGGAAGACCTGGGAAATCGGTGTCACTTCGAAGTCGGTAATGTTCATGGAGAGCTGCGCCCGCCCATGTGCCAGAACTCCCAGGGCCTTCACGCCTTTCAGCCCTCCGGAAGCGGCGCGAATCTCTTTGGCAATCGCCCTTGCAATGGAGACGTCTGTCGAGTCCAAATAGATGTTGTACGCCACAAGAAATTTGCGGGCGCCCACCGCACAGGCGCCGGCGGTTGGGTGCAACCCCGGGCCGCCGAGGTCGGGACGGCGGGCCGAATCGTTGCGAACCGCGTCCTTGAGGCCTTCAAACTGTCCGCGGCGCACTTCTTCCAGGTTGGCTCTGTCTGGCCGCGCCGCGGCCGCCTCGTAGAAGAACACGGGCACGCCGAAGCGCCGCCAGATCTCGAGGCCGGCCTGGCGCGCCAGCAGGGCGCACTGGTCAAGTTTGATTCCGGAGATGGGCACAAACGGAATCACGTCGGCAGCGCCAATGCGCGGGTGAACCCCTTGTTGGCGAGTCAGGTCAATCAGGTCAGCCGCCTTGCCCGCGCCCCGCACCGCCGCTTCCACCACGGCCGAGGGTTCCCCGGCAATGGTCACAACCGACCGGTTATGGTCCGCGTCCATCGACCAGTCGAGAAGCCGCACTCCCTCGACGCGCATCGCGGCGACAATGGCCTCGACCCGCCGGGCATCCGTGCCCTCAGAGAAATTGGGAACGCACTCGACTAACTGCCCGTTCATCGGGACCTCCGGCCCCGCCAGCGATGATCTGCCGCCGGGAACCCTGGAATCATCTCCAGAAGGTGTAGCCCACCTGCACCTGAATACTGGCGTTCACGCCCGGATTGCGGTCGCCCAGGGACGCCGAGGAGATGTGCACTCCGTTGACTCCCAAATCGATAGACCGCCCGGGGCGGATAAAGTAGTGAATCCCGCCGCCGCCCTGGGGTGAAAAATTCCACACACTGGTTCCGCCGTCAATCCCAGGCAGGCCGTTCACGGGCGGAGTGCTCAGAACATTCGGCGGGAATTTGTGAGTTGTATAAATCAGTCCGCCCGCAGCCTGGAACCAGGGTTGAAAACGGCGCGACCGGGTAACAAAATCCCAGCGGAAGATGACCGGGGTAATGCTGACGCCGCGGAATATTCCGCCACCGAATGGCAGGGTGCAGCCGACGACCTTCCCAGTGGGCGTTGAGCAGAGAGTCAGTCCCTCGTGCGGCGGCGGTGTGTACGCTTGCCAGAGCGGCATGATGTTTCCCGCTAATTGAAACTGGCCGGACAGAATCCCGGCATGAATCACCGGTGTGAGCACCTTGCCTAACTCGACGCCGGCGGAGAGGAAATAGAAATTGTCGCGGTTGCCCAGGCCTTCGCCATAATTGACGAATGGGCCGTATTCCCAGCTCATATCTTTGCGAACTTGGGCGACCGGGTCACTTGCGGACGGGACACTCTCGATGGGACCGCTTAACCAGCCGCGTCCTTCGATAACATTGGTAGAAGTTGCCGCACCAGCTTGAGTTTGAGACGACGCAACAACCGTTCCGGCCGTCACGGCGAAGAAGATAAACAATGCAGTTCTCGTCAACGTGCTTCCCTTCCATATTTGAAAAGTCTGAATTCCACAAAAAAGCCGCCACAACCGGGCGGCTTTTCAACGCCTGCCTTAAGCTGCCTCAGCTTGCCGCCTCTTCCATCTGCGCGGCGTCCATGTCGAAGTTCGTGTAAACATTCTGCGTATCGTCCAGGTCTTCAAGAACCTCGAGCAGGCGAACCATCTGGTTGGCGGTCGAGCCTTCGAGCTTGGTATAGGTGGATGCGACCATGGTCACTTCGCTCATCACCGTGGGAATACCCGCGGCCTTCACCGCTCCCAGAACCGCTTCATACGCGCTGGGATCCGTAAGGATCTCCCAGCTCTCGCCCTCGTCGTTCAGGTCCTCGCCCCCGTGTTCCAGCACAATGTCCATCAATTGTTCTTCGGTGGCTGCGGATTTCTCAACGGCAATCACGCCCTTCTTCGAGAACATGAACCGGACAGACCCGGACTCGCCCAGGTTGCCTCCGTGCTTGGCGAAGGCGTGCCGTATTTCGCTCACGGCGCGGTTGCGGTTGTCCGTCATCACGTCGACGATGATGGCCACGCCGCCCGGACCGTATCCCTCGAAACTGATTTCTTCGTAACTGACGCCTTCCAGCTCGCCCGTGCCACGCTGAATCGCCCGCTTGATATTATCCTGCGGCATGTTTTCAGCTTTGGCGGCCAGAACGGCGGTGCGCAACCGAGCGTTGGTGTCAGGGTTGCCGCCGCCCTTGGCGGCAACAGCGATTTCCTTGAGCAGACGGGTAAATATCTTGCCGCGCTTAGCATCCAGCGCGCCCTTCTTGTGCTTGATTGTGGCCCATTTCGAGTGGCCGGACATGAGAACCTCAATTGTGACAGAGAATGCAGGCGCTGGTACGCGCCCAACCTTGTGAGTATAACACCGGGCGCAGAGGCGGCCAGCAGGTGGATCCCGGGTTCCCGGCTCACCGTTCAGGCCTGCGGGAACGTACCGGCAACATCCCCCACCGAGATCCGCAGAGCATGTTTTCAACTAGCTCGCAATTCAACAAAGCTCTCGATTTCGTGATGCCGGGGTGATCAAGCGGGAGGGCGCCGCTCAAGCGGGAGCAGCGTGTACGTCAGCAAATCGCTCCGTATCTCTCCCGTAAACGCCCACTATCTTTAGGTCAAACGTCTGTTTGGCGTCGTAATTTGCCTCAGGCAGCGATACAATTCCTTGTAATCGGGGCCAAAGAACGAGATTCCGGTTCAAAAACAGATGACCACGCTGAATGAATGGAAGACCTGGATCAAGAAGCTGGGGTACGCGGAGAAACCGCGCGCTGAAAGGCGAAGCCCGAAAGGGTTTTCCGCCCGCAGCCGGAACACGCTTAACTCAATTCCGGCCACCATCAGAGATATCAGCTCGACCGGACTTCATATCCTAACAGAAGAACGGTGGCCCATCGGCGAGTTGATCCCCATGACGATACAGGTGGAACGGCTGGTTGAGGACCATTCCGAACCTCAGATAGAAGTGCAGGCGCGGGTGGTCCGGCACGCCGACGATGGCATCGGATTGTCGTTTGTTCTCCCCGAAGGGCTTGATGCGGACCTTTGGGGTGTTTTGCTCAGAAACGCAGTGCTTCTCGCAGAACCAAGAGACATCCTGCACACCCTCAGGGTGCTCCGGACCGTCGTGTTCCTGTGCCGCCTCAGCCACGCCGGAGCGCACGAAGCCATACAGTTGTTTGGGGGAGAACTGGATGAGCCTAGAACTGAGAACGCCATGGAGATCGCATACGGTGCGGAAAAACTCCTGGCCGCGGAACCTGGCGCCGAGAAGATGCGCGCCAATGGCCACCTGGTCACGAGCATCCTCAGGCATGGATCATGGGCGGATGATTTGACGAGACAGTTGTGGGCTGGCCTTTTGGCCACATCCTGCACTCCGGATGGAAACGACGAATCCAATCACGCCTTTGCCGATCTGCTCGTCAATGTGACACATACTCAGGCCCGGATCTTTCTTGCCGCATGCATAAAGGCATTGCAGCTCAAGTCGCACGGTGAGTATCTTCCCTCCACGCGACTCATCCTTTCGCCTGAACAGATCATTCGGCTTACCGGTATGTATGACCTTTCCAGGGTGGCCACGGACTTTGCCTACCTGTTTAACTCCGGGATCATTGAAAAGGTCTTCGACTTTACCTCTTATGTCCCCATGGATAGCTTCGACATCACTCCCGCACCTCTGGGTCTGGAACTCTACGAACGCTGTAAAGGGCATTGCATAAAGCCTGATTCAACGTTGGACGTGTGGAACGATGCCCAGCCTTTGGCGCATGCCTATCCCGCACAAGAGACAACTTAACCCCTCACGGATTCCGTGGTAAAGCGTAAGGCGGCGGGGATTCGTCGCCGCTTCCCTTTTTCGCTTCCTACGCCGTTCCCCGGACCACCCCCACCGCCGGCCGCAACTCCACCTTCTTCGTGGTAATCACCAGCTTCGCCGGCGTTAATTCGGGCCCATCCCAGCCTTCCTTCACCGCTTCGATATGAATCTCTCCCGGCCGTCTGGTTGACTGCACAATCACTTGCGCCAGACCGTTGAACAGCGACCGCTTCGGCTCCTTGTCGCTCTCCTGGCAGTTGGGGTCGCCATTGCCCACTCCTATCAACGCGCCCTCGCCGGACATCTTGAATCCGATCAGATTCCCGGCCGTCGGCACTGCGCGCCCTTCCTTATCCAGCGCCTCGACCTTCAGTACCGCTACATCCTCGCCATCGGCACCAATCTCCGTCCGGTCCGCAGTCAATCGGATCGCCACCGTCGGTCCAGTGGTTTCCCGCTTCTCCGTCAGCACCACCCTGCCGCCCTTGCGACCGCGAGCCTCAATCGAGCCAGCCTCGTACTTCACCTTCCACTCCACGTGCCCCAGGTGAGGAACCTTCTGGCTGCCGGCGCTCTCGCCGTTGACGAATAGCTCAACTTCGTCCAGGTTCGAGTGCACCCAGACCGGGATGACTTCGCCTTCTTTCCCCTCGAAATTCCAATGCGGGAACAAGTGCAGAACCGGATCGCTTCCCCACCACGACTTGTAATAAAAGAATGAGTCCTTCGGAAATCCACACATGTCCACAATGCCGAACTGCGAGTTGATCGACGGCCAACGGTAGGGTGTCGGCTCGCCCCGGTAGTCGAAGCCTGTCCACGCAAATCCACCCGCTTCCCACTCCCGCGTTCCGTAGAACTTCCACCACTGCTCGGCCAGGTTACTCCAGTTCGTGTGGTTCACATCGTAGGCGCTCACCACGTTGCGCAGCGGATCGGTGGAGTACTCTCCGCGCGTTGAAAGGGCGCTGGCAGTCTCCGAGCCGTAAATCGGCCTCTTCGGATGCTCTTTGTGATAACCGTCCGGGCGTTCCAGGCCATAGTTGAAGCCGATAACGTCAAACGCGTCGGACACACCCTTCTCGTTGTCACCATTCACGGCCGCCGAGACCACGCGCGTCGGATCTAACTCGTGGCAGCGCGCCACCATGGTCGCGCCAATCTTCGCGCCCTGCTCCGCCATATCGCTTTGCAGGTGCCATTCCTCGTTCCCAATCGACCATAAAACGATCGATGGCGAATTGCGGTAGCGCTTGACCATCTCCTCCAGTTGCGCCAGGCCCTCCGGGCTTGAACTCATTTGCCGCGTCTCGCACATCATCATCAGGCCTATCCGGTCGCACCCATCCACCCATTCCGGCGTCGGCATATTGTGCGAGGTTCGGACCCCATTGCATCCCATCTCCTTCAGCACGCCAAGCCGAAACGCCTGCAAGCGGTCAGGCAGCGCCGAGCCCACACCCGCGTGGTCCTGGTGGTTGCATGTGCCCTGAATCTTCATCGACTTGCCGTTAAGGAAGAATCCTTT
Organism: Occallatibacter sp.; assembly: GCA_049510095.1. Classification (GTDB taxonomy): domain Bacteria; phylum Acidobacteriota; class Terriglobia; order Terriglobales; family Acidobacteriaceae; genus Telmatobacter. The sequence goes on along the minus strand of JBEKZG010000005.1, from coordinate 2,181 downwards.
GTCCGCGTCAAAAAGCACGGTCCGCACGCCAAAGTTCACCCGCTCCGCGTCGCGCGCCTTGCCGCCCGTCTCCAACGTCACAATGGCTGAATACAGATTCGGGGCATCCACTGACCAAAGTGCCGGATTGCTCAACCTCGCCGTCGCCGCATACGCTGCAACTCCTTCCACAGCTACCGGCTGCTCCGCGGCTTCCGCGGTTGCCACAGTCTTTCCGGCCGCGTCCAGAATCTCCCACTTGACCCTCGCATTCTCCGCCTGCTTGCCCTGGTTTGCCACCACGGTCCCAAGCGTCAGCAGCGCGGAGTTCTCGCCGATCTCCGAAGTCCGCACGGTGCTCTCCCACTTGCCCAGGTGCAGCGCATCGGACTTGGTTAGCCACACGTGCCGATATATCCCGGCTCCTTCATAGAACCACCCGTCGCCGAAGCTCGCGTCAACGCGCGCCATAATATAGTTCTTTTGGCCATACGCCAGGAAGTCCGTCACGTCGAACCGGAAGGGCGCATAGCCGTTGTTATTGCGGCCAATGAAGCACCCGTTCACAAAGACCAGTACATCGCGAAATGCGCCGTCGAACTCAATTGCGATGCGCTTGCCCAGGTCGCCCGCCGGAATCTCAAATGTCCGCCGGTACCAGCCCACGCTCGTCTCCGGATAACGCCGCCCAATCGGCTTGTAGCCGTGCGAGTTCTGCTCCTCGTCGTGAACAAACGGCAGCTCCACAGCCCAGTCATGCGGCAGATTCAGCGTTCGCCACTTCGAGTCGTCAAACCCTGCTTTGGCGAATTTGAAATCGCCCGTCTTGGCGAAGTCCCCCTGCCCGAAACCGAAGTCCAGGTCGCGCGCCGGATCGGTTCCATGCCCAAACTGGAACTTCCAGCCGAAATCAAACAGCAGTTGCTCGCGCGGCGCAACCGCAGCCAGCGCAGCAGCCGAAACCGTTCCGGAATCGTTTCCCAGAAGCGCAGCCGCACGCCCCCAGGCCGAGCGGGCGAGCAGTGATGATGCGGAAAGTGCTACACCGGAAGCAAGCAGATCGCGGCGCGATAGAACAGGCATGGAAGTCCCTTTCAGGAAAAAACTGACGAACGTTGGGTGCAAACGGCAGTAAGCCGCTCACAGCAAGCAACGTCGAACTATAAACCACCCGGCGACATCAAGTAAACGATTTCACAGCAAACGAACCAACTGCCTGACTTGAGCGCCCTGACCGCTAGGGCCCCCTTCCTTATCACGCGGGAATCGGCTTTACACTCTGTTAAACTCAAGAATATAGACCACCCTCCGGAGAGATGGCCGAGTGGTTTAAGGCGCACGCTTGGAAAGCGTGTGTACTTTAACGAGTACCGTGGGTTCGAATCCCACTCTCTCCGCCAGAAATCGTGTCAACTTCTTGAAAGCACGCTAAATCTATCAGATTGTTGATATTACAGGATTTCACCGCTGTCACATGTGTCACCTGAGTGACCCTTTGCAGAAGCAATTCGGGCCGAAGATCATAGCGTCCATAGCAACAGCAGTCGAAGACTAACGGTTATGCCGGCTAACTCTGCGACCGCCCGTTTCGGAAAGTGAAACGCGCCAAAATCGAATGCGCAGGCAGTCCTTGAGCGGCGAGCGAGCAATAAGTTCTGACAAGCCGGGCTCTGACAGGCCCGCTGGTAGGTCCCGTGCGAACTCCAGAAATTCTGGCATGCGAACTGCACGGAGGACGGCGAGCCAAGGGGGTGGGCGTGGACGGTTCATGCTGCAACAGACCGGTGGCGATCAGTGCTGGAGCAACGGCGCGGGAGCGCGTGCAACACTCGCCCCCCAGGTTATGGACCGAACGAACGGGTCGACAGCTTCGGCGCGCACTGAGTAGAACGTGATGACGTAAATCATGTGGACCTTTCTTATAGAACCGGCACGCGCAGAGCGGCGCCGGGCGAAGCCAATTGTGAAGGTGGGTGGATGAAGATTATGGTGTGTGGTCTTCATGCGCTGGAACTCCAGACAACAACGGTGCCGGATGCCATGGGAGTGGTACTTTCTGGTTTATGGGTTGAAGGAGGTTGCGTGGGCGAGTCAGGTCCGAGCGCTTCAACGGGGGCTGGAAAGCCGCTCTAGGGAGAAGCTTGACTGGCGGGGATAACAGGGGGCGAAGGGATGATCGGAGCGAGGCGGAAAATGCCAATT
>JBEKZG010000499.1:0-3163 GCA_049510095.1 Occallatibacter sp. | reverse complement strand
TCGGCGGGTGGAAGGGCACGCAAGCCATCGAGGGTCAGTGCGCCGGCCTCGCGGAGGTTGGCGAGGGAACGCTCGACGGCGGTCCATGCGGTGTTCTGAGTGAGATAGGCGCCAAGGATCACTTCAAAGCGGGAGCCGGCGGGCCACCAATGCTGTGGTCCGTATGCGGCGGCGAGTTTCTGGTGCATAAGGCGCAGGCGTTGGGCGGAAGCGGGTTGGCGTGAGCCTTTCACCGAAGAGAATCCTTGGCTGGCGGGGTCTGGAGCTGAATCTTCCACTCGAGGATGCGGGCGCGAGCCGCGGCGGCTTCGGCCTGGGGGACATGGCCCGCGGTTTGGAGCGAGATGGAGAGCGCGGTGTGGGCGAGCGGGTCCGCGGGCGTGAGGACGGTGAGAGCGATCGCGGCGGCGATGGATTGCTCGAGCAGGCCGGCATCGCACAGGGCGCGGACGAGGCCGTGATGGGCATCGAAATTTGCGGGATCGGCTGTGATGGCGGCGCGAAAGGCAGCTGCGGCTTCGACCGGCTGGCCCGTGGCGAGGAGGTCGAGGGCGCGCTCGTAATCGGGTTGCGAAAGCGATTCGAAGGGGACGTTGGATTCGGCCATGGCTGTCATTAGAATAGCGGTGTTAGCGGAGTCGGCGGAGTTAGCATCCAGTCCGCAGTTGGAACGAAGTGGGTTGCAACCGCTGCTGGATTTGACAGACGGACGGAGACGCGGAAGTCGGGGCACGGATGCCGGGAGGCGCGATGAAGAGTCATACGGAATACCTGATTTTTGAGACCAAGAAGCGGCGGGAGATGGTGCACATTACCGATGATGTAGAGCAGATTGTGAGGCGGAGCGGCGTGAAGGATGGGCTGTGCTTTGTATCGCCGATGCACATTACGGCTGCGGTCTACGTGAACGATTTGGAGAGCGGGCTGATTGAGGATATCGGTAAGTGGCTGGAAGAGCTTGCGCCGGCGCGGCCGGACTACAAGCACCACCGGACGGGCGAGGACAACGGGGATGCGCATTTGAAGTCGCTGCTGCTGCACCATGAGACTACGCTGCCAGTGACGGCGGGCAAGCTGGATTTGGGGACGTGGCAGCGGGTTTTCTACGCGGAGTTTGACGGGCAGAGGCGGAAGCGGGTGATTGTTAAGGTGCTGGGTATGGAATAGCGGAGTTAGCGGTCAGCGGCGGCGGACGCGCCCGGTTAGCGTTGTTAGCGGAGTTAGCAGAAATACCGGCTCGATCAGCGCGACGAGCTAACTCCGCTTCGCTGTTCAGTTGTCGTCGATGATTTTGCGCCAGGCGCCGGGGCGGTGGGTGATTCCGGATGCCGGGAGGGTGGCGTTGAGATCGATCTTGGAGCGGGGCATGACGACTAGATCGACGCGGCGATTTTCGGCGCGGCCATCGGGGGTCGCGTTGCTGGCGACGGGGTGAAACTCGGCATAGCCCGCTGCCGAGAGCCGGTCGGGGGGAACGGATTTGAGGTCGAGAAGGAGCCGGGCGATGCGCGTGGCGCGGGCGGTGGATAGCTCCCAATTGGAATCGAATTCATCGGTATGGATGGGGATGTTGTCGGTGTGGCCTTCGATGCGCAGGTTGTAGGGCGTGAGGCTGAGGGCGGCGGCCACCTGGCGCAAGGTGTCGAGGGTATCAGGGTGAGGAGTTGCCGAGCCTGAGTTGAAGAAACCCGCCTCGCGCAGGCTGATGACGAGTCCTTCGCGTCCCATCTGGATGGAGACAGTGTGCTGGGCGATCTGATTGGAGAGGGTCTGCTGCAGTTCGCCTCGAATCCGCTCGAGGTCCTGTCTGACCTGGGCGGGAGCGAGGACGTCTTCGCCCATGACGATGTTCATGGGAATGACGGGTTGGTCGGTGGCCTGGATTTTGGGGTTGGCGCCACCGGAATGGTGGCGGGTGTCGGCGAAGATGCCCAGGGCGCTGAATGCGGAGTTGATGGAAGCGGAGACCTGCGCCTGCTTCTTCTGGTCGGCCTTGGAAGCAGAGTAGAGAACCACAAAAAAGGCGAAGAGCAGAGTGATGAAGTCGGCATAGGAAACCAGCCAACGCTCATGGTTTACCTGGTGCTTCCGCGCGCGGCGGGTCATGCGGCCTTTTCCTTCTTCTTGCGGTTGGTCTCATCGAGAAATCCGGCTAGTTTGACTTCCAACATGCGCGGATTGAGGCCTTCGAGGATGGAGACGACGCCCTCCAGCATCATTTCGCGGGTCTGATGGACCTCGTGGAGGCGAATGCGCATTTTGCCGGCAAAGGGCAGGAAGAACAGGTTGGCTGCGCCAACGCCGTAGATGGTGGCTACGAAAGCCACCGCGATGCCGCGGCCGACTTCCTGGATGTTGTCAAGATGCTGCATGACCTGGATGAGACCGAGCACGGCTCCGAGGATGCCGATAGTGGGCGAGAAACCTCCGGCCGACTCGAAGACGGCGGGCAGGCGTTCTTCGCTTTCCATGGTGCAGTCGAGGCGGACGCGCATGATTTTGCGCAGATCGCCGGGCTCGGTGCCGTCTACGGCCAGCATGAGAGATTGCTTGAGATAGGGGTCCTGAATGGACTGGAGATCCTGATCGAGGGAGACGACTCCATTGCGGCGCGCTTTATTGGCAAAGGCAACGAGCAGGAGTATGAGCTGGTTGTTTTGCTTTGCCGGACCGGTAAAGACGTTGGCGAGGCTGCGGAAGGCGGCGATGACCGTAGAGAGCGGAAATTGAAGGAGGACGGCGCCCATGGTGCCGCCAAAGACAATCAGCGCGGCTGTTGGCTGCAGGATCTGGCCGAGGTTTCCACCTTCCAGTAGCAAGCCTGCGACGATGCCGGCGATGGCCAGGAAGACGCCGGCAATACTCGCTTTGTCCATGTGATGCTCCTCTTGCCACCCCAACGACGAAGATCTGTCGCCGGGGATCCCGGCGGGTTAGGCGGGCGGGTCGTGGCGATGCTGTGAAATGCTCAATTGCCGGAGCCGGTTTTGCGGCGAGTCAGCTCGGGAACTGAGGGCAAGCCTGCGAGGTCGAGGCCGGCCATGGAAGACGCGCGCGGCAGGTCGGCGAAGGAGGACAAGCGCCGGGCTACCCGCGCCAGCAGGGCTGCGCGGTAGGCCAGCACTCTTTCAGTAACTTCTTCACAACTCTCGCGAACAATGAG
>JBEKZG010000498.1:0-3184 GCA_049510095.1 Occallatibacter sp. | reverse complement strand
CCCCAGCGAACTCGTGCGGCTTGAAGCCAACCTCCCCGGCGTGGGCGCGCACGGCATTGGCTTCTCCATCCCTGAGTTGAGAGACCTTCAGAACTCGGGAATCTTCCAATATGTGTCCCTGGCCTTTTACGGCACCAACAATCTTACCGGCAGCGCCCAGCCCATGAGCCTCCCCTCAAAGTCGGTCTCACCGAGCTACTTCGCGGTGCTCGGCGCGGACGCGGCGTTGGGCCGCACCTTCGATCCGCACGACGCCACACCCGGCTTCAACCTTGAAGTCGTCATCAGCGATGGGCTCTGGAAGCGCGCATTTGGCGCCGACCCACACATTCTGGGCAGAAATCTGCGCCTTGACAACGATCTCTTTCATGTTGTCGGCGTCATGCCCGCCAGCTTTCGCGACCAGGGCCAAAACAGCGATGAGCGCAGTGCCGAATTGTGGGCGTCGGCCGGATTTTTCGGCGACCCCGCCCCGCCGCCGATGCGCGGCACGCGTTTCCCCTTCGAGGCCATCGCGCGGCTTCAGCCTGGTCTCTCGCCTGAGGCCGCGCAGGGTCGCCTCGATGCCCTGGTTGCATCGTTGAAGAAGCAATATCCAGCGGATTATCCGCCACAAGGCGCGTGGACTGTCCACCTGACTCCCCTGGCCGAGACTCTTGTCGGCAAGGTTCGCCAGTCGCTCATTCTGCTGTTCGGCGCGGTGGGCCTGGTGCTGCTGATCAGCTGCGTCAACGTTGCCAATCTGCTGCTTGCCCGCGCCAGCGCGCGAGGACGCGAGATGGCCGTCCGCCAGGCATTGGGAGCCGCAAGAATGCGCCTCATCCGTCAGCTCCTCACCGAGAGCTTGTTACTCTTCGTGCTTGGCGGCATCAGCGGATTTGGAGTTCTCTTTTGCGCCCGGAAATTCCTGCTGCAATTTGTTCCGGAAAGCCTGCCGCGCCTCAATGACATATCCATCGGTTGGGGCTTATTGGCATTTGCCATCGTCGTCTCCGTCGCAGCCGGAACCATCTTCGGGCTTGCCCCCGCGTGGCTCACAAGCCGCCTTAATTTGACGGCGACGCTCCGGCAGGAGGGCCGTGGCTTCAATGGTTCCCGGCAACGCTCGCGCTTGCGTCATGTTCTAGTGATTGGTGAATTAGCCCTCTCCCTGGTGCTGATGATCGCCGCCGGCCTGCTGCTGCGCAGCTTCTGGGATTTGCTCACGGTGCGGCTGGGCTTCAATCCGCAAAACGTCATGGCCGTGCGCCTCTGGCTGCCTGTGCCCAACGATCCATCGACTGATATCTATGGAAAGCCGGCGCAGGAGGCGCCATTCATCCGCGAGATACTTCGCCGCGTGGGCACACTGGCCGGCGTCAATGAGGCAGCTGTCGGAAGCCTGGAATCCATTCCGTTGAATCACGATCGAAACCTGCTTCCGATGACCGTAGAAGGGCGAGATATCCGCGGCAGCGGGCCGCCGCTGGTGGAAGGATCGTCCGTGTCGCCGGAGTACTTTCATTTGTTGGGGGTTTCGCTGCTTAATGGCCGCCTGTTTAGCGATCTCGACAACGAAAATGCTCCGCGGGTCGCGGTGGTCAACGAGGCATTTGCGCGGACCTATTTTCCCAATGGAAGCGCACTGGGCAAGCGCGTGAAGTTTGGCCGCAATGGGACGGACTGGACCACAGTGGTTGGCGTCGTTGCCGATGCCCGTACCGAATCGCTGGAGCAAGCAGACGTACCGCTGGTCTACCGCTGCATGTTTCAGCGGGCGGACAAAGAATTGGCCGTATTCCTGCGCGGGCAGCTCGACCCCGCCGCCATTCCGGGACAGGTGCGCGCGCAGGTGCAGTCGATCAACCCGGAGCTCCCGGTCTTCGGCGCGGCGATGCTGCCGAACGTGGTTTCCGATTCCCTTGCGCAGCGGCGATTCTCGATGGAGATGGTCTTGTTGTTTGCCGCGGCGGCGCTGTTGCTGGCGGGGCTGGGGATCTACGGAACCATCTCGTATCTTGTCAGCGAACGCACGCATGAGATCGGAATTCGCCTGGCGCTCGGAGCAAAGAGAGGGAAGATTCTGCAGATGATCCTGCGCCAGGGTTTGGAGCTTGCCATCGCCGGCGCAGCAGTGGGAGTGGCCGTCGCGCTGGTCTTGTCGCACCTGATGGCGGGTTTGCTTTACGGAGTGAGCCCCGTCGACCCGCTCACGTTTATTGGGGTTACATTGGTGCTCACCGTTGTGGCGCTCGCGGCCTGCTACATCCCGGCCATGCGCGCCATGTGTGTCGACCCGCTGGTGGCATTGCACTACGAATAGCCGGGCATGCGTCAGGCCTGAATGAAGCGCAGACAATTGCCGTCGGCGTCTTTGACGTACATCTCCCGCGTGCCCCAGGTCTGGTCGACGGGTTCAAGGTGGATGGGAACGCTTTTGGCGGCGAACTCCGCGTGCAGCGCGTCAACGTCGTCGACGAACAGATTCGCGACGCCTCCGGCAACGCCATCCCCGGAGAAGGAAGAGAGGTTGAGCCAGACGCCGTCCCGCGTGATGCCCATGTAGCAGGGGTCTGTGTCCGATTCGCCCGCGCAGTGCGAAAACTCGTAGTGAAAGCCGAGTTGGCCGCAATAAAAGTCCCTGGCCGAGGCCGAGCTGGACACGTGGAGTAGTGGGACGGCAACTTTGATCATGCGGCACCCGCTGAAACTGCTGCCATAGTAATGGAATAACTGGCCATTGGAAATACGATAACCGCCAATTTCCAACCACCGTCAAAGACGCGAGCCAGCCTTTCTGTACAGGCGCGGCTCCCGGCCCGTACAATTTGCCTCGCCATGAAACTTGCTTTTCTGTCCTCATTTTTGATCGTTGTGTGCGCCGCGCCGTTTGTTCAGGCGCAAGCCCCGGTCGCTCCCGCCACGCCCGTTCCTGAGTGGGCGCAGCCCGGTTCCGCTACGCACACCCAAGTGTCGCCGCCGTCTACCTTTCACCGGCCGAGCACGAATTTCTTCGCGCCCATCGGCATCTTCGACGGCCAGTCGGACATTGGCAGCGCCGTGGTGCCGGGCAGCGCCAGCTACGACGCGGCCTCGGGGAAGTACACCATCAACTCCGCCGGCTATAACATCTGGTACGTCCGCGACGAGTTCCGCTACCTATGGAAGAAGATGTCGGGCGACGTTTCGCTGGCCGCCGACATCG
>JBEKZG010000497.1:0-3184 GCA_049510095.1 Occallatibacter sp. | reverse complement strand
AATCAAAAGGAAAACAACATCTCTAACATAGACATAAAATATCTAGTCACAACATACTAAGACTGCTTATACATCACCGGCAACTGCGTTCTTGTCCTCGGGCGCGAAGGCGCCGGACTTCACGATCTGGTCCGCCGCACATGCGACCATCTGCTCCGCATTCCGATGGCTGGAGGAGTAAGTTCCCTTAACGTATCGGCTGCCGGAGCTGTCGTGCTTTACGAGGCTTCCCGTCAACGTCGCGAGCAGAGTCATCGCGCCGAAGGCGCAGTTGGCCGCACCGCAGGCGCCGCTCGCCCCGGCTCTGACGCTGCGTCCAAACCAAAGAAGCAGAAAGGCATGGGTTCATGAGGTTTTCATTTGCCGAGGTTCTGGCGGCGCTGGCAACCGGCATCGCGGCACTGTCCTCCGCTGCGCAATCCTCCGTGCCTGCCCCACCGCCGCAGCAGTCCGGAGCGCAAGCCACGCCGCAGCAATCCGGCGGCAAAGTGATCTTTTCTCGCTCCATCGATGACAACGGCCAAACCACTACTCAGGCCGATATCGCCACCACTCAATCCTCCATCGTCAAGACAGAGAAGCCAATCGCCACCGATCCTGAGCGCCTGGCTGTCACCTTCACGGATCTCGACCTCGACGTCCGCCTACGCACCGTCGAACAGCACATCGCCGTTCGCGCTCTCATCACGGTGCGCAACGACGGCCGAACACCACTGCCCCGGATTCCGCTGCAAATTTCTTCCACACTTCAATGGGAACGCATCCGGGTCGCCGGTAAAGATACCTCTTTCTCCGTGGCCACACTTAAATCCGACGCCGACCACACTGGACAGGTCAATGAAGCCGCCGCCCTACTCCCTGAATCGCTTGCTCCCGGTGCAACCCTTCAGCTTGACGTTACTTATTCCGGCGATATTCCGCCGTCGGCGCAGCGTCTTGCCGTCATTGACACACCTGAAGATGTGGCATTGCACTCCGACTGGGATCAGATTGGCCTCTCATTTACCGGGCTGCGCGGCTTTGGCAATGTCGTCTGGTATCCGGTGTCGAGCGTGCCCGCCTTTCTGGGCGAGGGAGCGCGCCTCTTCGACCAGATCGGCGCCCATAAGCTGCGCCTCCTCGGCGCGCATTTTCGTCTCCGGCTGACGGCCGAATTCCCTCACGGCCAGGCACCCACTGTCGCTGTCATCAACGGTCATTCCATTCCACTTACCGTCACCAGCCCCGGCGGACTCGACCAGGGCCAGGAGGTCGCTGGCGTGGCCACGGCTGACAGTGGACCCACGATTCTTGGGTTTGAAGCGCCCAGCATCTTCTTGGCCGTCCGCGCCGCCTATCCGGCTGTAAACGCTACTCTTTGGGCCACTTCTGACGATGCGCCCGCTGTACCTGCCTGGACTGCCGCCGCTACCGCCGTGACTCCCTTCCTTGCAACCTGGCTTGGTCAGTCTCCCCGCTCCCAGCTCACTATCCTGGACCTGCCCGACCCGGCGGACGCTCCCTTTGAAACCGGAGCCTTCCTCGCAGCGCCCGTACAGGATGGTGATCCCGAACGACTTAGCGCTGTGATGGTACACGCTCTGGCACGCGCGTGGATGCGATTGCCGGAACTGGCGCAACCTTCCAGATCCCCTGCCTGGCTCGACGAAGGAGTAGCTGCCTTTATGGGGAATCTGTGGGCGCAAAAGCAGTATGGCCACGACCAGGCACTCGGGATGCTGGAGGCTCAACGTCCCGCCCTTGCGCTTGCCGAGCCGGCGAGCCCCGGTGAAAGCGCGGGCCAGCCGCTTGAGCAATCCATTTCGCCGGTCTATTACCGCACTAAGGCTGCCTATGTCCTATTGATGCTGCGCGATATGATCGGCGACACCGCGCTCTCCGCTGCGCTGCGCGACTGGAATCCTGTGCAGGGCTCAGGGCGCGATGCCGTAAATGACTCATTCCATAAGCTTATTATGCAGACTGAAAAAAGCTCTGGAGTGGACGACGACCCTTCCTGGATTTTTTCGGACTGGATTGACGCTGATAAGGGTCTGCCGGACCTGACCATCGAAAATGTGTTTCCCACGGCGCAGTCGGACGGGAACTGGCTGGTTGCCGTTCATGTTGCGAACAGCGGATACGCTTCGGCTGAGGTTCCCCTGACCGTTCGGTCGGCGGATAAGTCTTTGACGCGGCGGCTTTTAGTCCCAGCGCGCGGGAGCGCGGTTCAGCGCATCCTCATCCCTGGCAAGCCGCTTGAGGTGCAGGTGAACGATGGCGATATGCCGGAGACGCAGGCGAGCATTCATGTCACCAAGCTGGGCGAGGCGGGAGACAGATCTTCGTCGTCGAGCCAGCCTGAGACGCCGAAGCATTGAGCTGAAACTCAGGCGGTTGCGCATCCCGAGTGAAGATTTGAATCAGTGATAGAGTGAAGCAATGATTCAGGTTAGACGACTTATGGCTGCTGCATTGGCCACCAGCGCGCTTCGGCTCGGCCTAGCCATTGGGCTTGTCTTCGGGTGCGGACTCGCGGCTGGGGCGCAGCAGGGCGGGCTTATGGCACATGATCTGAGCGGATTTGCTTTGGACATGACGGTGGACCAAGTGGCGTCGGTTGCCAACCGGCCTTTGACGCCGACGGGGACGGGGCAATACCAGGTGATGATTGACGGGATTGACTACAGTTTTGGCTTCTCGTCGGCGGGACATCTCTTTCGGATCGACTCGCGGCAGCAGCTTGTCCCGTTCCCGGTCGACGCTGCGTTTGCCGCGGACCTGACCCGCCGGCTGACGAGAAAATTCGGACAACCCATGTCAAATCAATTGCCTGCTGGACCGGTCGTTTGGATGTACCAGGAGAGCTACGTGGGAGCGAAGGGGGAAAAGCTGACTCGCGAAACCGAGAGCCTGACGGTTCTGGTGGCGGGCGGGACGACCGAACCGGTGACTGTGGAGATGCAGATGATTGCTCCCCGCATTGAGCGGCGCGACGCCCAGACCGCGCCCGCAGCGGCGAAATAGACTCACCTTTTGAGGTTGCCTTGCCTTAATCGAAAGTGTTGGCCTGGAGGGTGAGTTCTTAGAACCTGTTTAAAAACTAAGCATTTCGTCGCAACAACAGATGCGCGAAGGCAATGAGGATCATGGTTTCTGCGGTGGTATGCAGTAGCTCATAATCCTTTGACAGTCGGCGTGACCA
>JBEKZG010000496.1:0-3202 GCA_049510095.1 Occallatibacter sp. | reverse complement strand
AGTGTGCCGTGGATAGTGATGAGGGCGCAATGCGGCTGGGGATTTTGTTGTCAGGCCGAGGATCGAATTTTCTGGCCATCGCGGAGGCGATTCAAGCGGGAAGACTGAGGGGCGTGGAGATTGCTGTGGTGATCTCGAACGTGGCCGAGGCCTCGGGGATTGCCAAGGCGCGGGAATTGGGATTGCCGTGCCATGTGTTTATTTCGAAGGGGCGCGCGCGTCAAGAGCATGACGCGGAGATGATCGGCTGCCTGTGGGCGCATGGCGTGGATCTGGTGTGCCTGGCGGGCTATATGCGGCTGCTTTCCAGGGCGTTTGTCGCGGCGTTTCCGAATCGTATATTGAACATTCATCCTTCGCTGCTGCCGGCGTTTCCAGGCCTGGAGGCGCAGGCGCAGGCGATTCAGTACGGGGTGAAGGTGGCGGGGTGCACGGTTCACTTTGTGGATGAGGATCTGGATCATGGGGTGATCGTGGCGCAGAGGGCTATTCCGGTGCTGGAAGGCGACGATGCGCACACGCTGTCCGAGCGAATTCTGGCGGAAGAACATATCGCGTACAGCGATGCGATTGGGCTGGTGGCGAGCGGGGAGTATGAGATTCGTGGGCGGCGGTACGTGAAGAAGCAGGGAACAGGGGACAGGGAATAACAGTTGCGAGGTTGGAAACCTGATGGCTTTCTATGCTGTCAAGGGGCGTATTTTAGATAGATATCGTAACTTGTTGATTATAGATTCCTTATTCTTTAGGCGCTCTTGCAGAGAGTTAAGCGTCGATTGCGTAGGCTTAAAGATAGCCAGACAACTGACAGAGATGCTGCGCCGGGCGAATGAGTACGCACTCCTCTAAGTGGAGTGCGCCGGGGCGCGGGACTGTCTCAAGTCTTTCTGGTTTTGACTCCGCGGAGTGTGCCTCAATTGCAACCACGGCTGAGGCACACTCGCGGAACTGCGTTTCAGGATTTCTGAACAAACGTGGCGGCTTCCGCCGCCTTTTCTTTTGGAAGGGGTTGTCCGTATGGATCTAATTTCGAATATCTGGAATCACCCAAAGACATCGGCGGTAGGATTGCTGATTGCGATTGTGACGATTGCCGGCGCGCTTTCGCAGCAGGGCGTGACGCTGGGTACGGCAGGGACCGGCACCGTGATTACGCTTGTGAGCGCCGTTGCCACGGCACTGCTGGGGCTGCTGTCACAGGACCCAGGGACAGCGGCGCTGGCTGCAACGAGAGCGTCGAGCGGGGCAATTGCGAAGCTGGGTGCGTGGGCGCTGATTGCCTTGCTGCTGCAACTTCCCTTTCTGAGCGGGTGCTCGGGGATAACGGTGGCGCAGGACATTGTGAACTGGACGCCGACACTGCAGAGCGCGGTGGCTACAGTCGATTCAACCGCGGCGCTGCTGGCGCCGGTGGACGCACCTGTTTTCGTCGCGGCGACGGTGGGATTCGATATTGCGTCGAACCTGCTGGTTAATCAGGCCAAGGCCTATCTTGCCAATCCGTCGGCCAGCGTGTTGGCGCAATTGCAGAACCAGGTGGTGACGCTTCAGCAACAGGTGAACGCGGCTCTGCTGCAAGCGGGAAAGATTGTGGACCCGGCGAGCCAGCAATATGCATTGGCCGCGATTCAGGCGGTATCCACGGTTGTGATCGCGATGCTTTCGTTGGTGCAATCGGTCAGCAGCAAGGCGGCAGTGGCGCGGATGGCGGCGGATTCCGGGGTGAAAATGGCGACGGTGCGGCGGTATATGGATGAGGAGACGGCGGCTCGCATGGTGGCCGGGCATTACGGCGAGCCGGCGGAACTGGCGCGGATGCAGGTGATGCAAGCGGAGTCTGTTGCGGCGCAGGCGGGATTCTGAGAACAGTTGTCAGTTATCAGTTATCAGTTGTCAGTTATCAGTTGTCGGCAGACCGTAACTCGTGGTCCCAGGTTCCAGAATCGGGATCTCCACCCCACGGACTAGGACCTGTCCGTGGGGGCCCGGGACCTGGGGCACCCATCGGAATTCCGGGGTCAAATTTGTTGAAGTTGTTGGCTAGGTGCTGGTTTCGTGGGCTTCGCCCAGAATCAATTTGATGGTGATCTCCTTGCGGCCTCGGTAGATGGTGACGCTAATGGTGTCGCCAGCCTGGTGCTTGTCCATGAGGGCGTTGATGTCCTGTGGATCGGCGACCTCCTGACCGTCGATGGCTACGATGAGGTCGCCGCCTAGCATGATGGGAGTGTTGCCGACATAAGCCTGCTCATGGCCGCCGCGTAGGCCGGCACGGTCGGCCGCGCCGCCGGGAATTACCTTCTGGATGAGGACGCCCTGTTCAACGGCAAGACCCATTTCGGAGGCCAGATCGGGGCCGATGGCGAACGAAACGATGCCGAGGGAGGGACGCTTGACGCGCCCGTAACGCGTGAGGTCAGCGAGTACGGCCTTTGCGGTGTTGATGGGAATGGCGAAGCCGATACCGGAGCTTTGATCGGCGCCGTTGGAGGCGATCATGGTGTTGATGCCGATGACTTCGCCGTGGGAGTTGAGCAAGGGGCCACCGGAGTTGCCGGGGTTGATGGCCGCATCCGTTTGGATAGCGTCTTCAATGGGTGCGCCGTTCACGCTGCGGATAGGGCGAATGGCGCTGATGATGCCGCGGGTCATGGTTCCGGCGAGACCGAAGGGATTGCCAATGGCATAGACCTTCTGGCCAACGTTGAGTTCGCTGGAATCAGCCAATGTTACGGGCGCAAGGTTGGGCGCGTCGATCTGGAGTAAAGCCAGGTCGTGCACGCGGTCGGTACCTACTACCTTGGCGGCATATTTGCGCTTGTTGCTGAGAGTGACTTCGATGCCGCGGTTGGCGCCTTCCACGACGTGGAAGTTGGTGAGGACGTGGCCGGTCTTATCGAGGATGAAACCTGAGCCCTGACCCTGCTGAGGAACGGTGCCGTAAAAGAAATTGAAGACAAGGGTGGTGGAGGTGATGTTGACCACCGAGGGAAGCACTCGCTTGTAGACGGCGATGTTGTTCTGCTCTTCTGCGTCATAAGTGGGCGCGGCCTGAGCCTCAGTAAGCTGGAGCGGCGAACCTGCGCCACGCACATTGAAGAATGAAACATTGCTCAGATGCGCAGGGAGATGCGTGGTGAGGTACCAGAACCCACCCACTAACAGAACGACCAGGAGAACAGGGCGAAGATGCTTCATAGCT
>JBEKZG010000495.1:0-3206 GCA_049510095.1 Occallatibacter sp. | reverse complement strand
TCCCAGCCTACAAGGATAAATCCGCCGGCCGGTGCGACGACAGTTTGGCGAGGGCTATTTGCCGGATCCGCCTGACTGTGCGCTGTTGGCAGAGGGGGCTTGCGCGGCTGGAGGTTGAACGCCCGCGGCGCGCAGGGCACGGTCAATCACCAACCACAATTGATCCTGCGGAATTGCTCCATCTACGCGTTCGCCGTCCACAAAGACCGCAGGCGCCGATTGAATCCCCATGGCTTCCGCTTCTTTAGACGAAGCTTTCACCGCAGAGTCATCCTGCTTTGCGATGCAGGCATCAAGGCTGGCGGAGTCGAGTTTGCCCAGCGTGCCTTCCTGGCGCGCAACGCGATCAAGAGCGGCATAGCTTTTGGAAAGGTTGCGGTCGGACCCCGTGATCTCATCGGCATGAGAGTGAAGGTAATCCACGTAGGTCCAGTAAACGCCGCCGCTCTGGCTGGCGAGGCAGTTCGCATCCACGGCGGCATGGACGGCCCATGGGTGCATTTCCGGAGGGAGGGGGTTGTCCTTGTAGATGAAGCGGACCTTGTCTTTGTAGTGCTCGATGGTTGAGGGAAAGAGCGTGTGGTGCATCTGAGCGCAATAGGGGCACTCAAGGTCGTCGAAATTGACGACGGTGACCTTTGCGGCGGGATTGCCGCGAATGGGGCGGCCCGCGAATCCGATGGAAAAGATGGGGTCACTGGCCAAATCGAATGTTTCCAGACGGGCGAGGGTCTTGTTGTCGGTGGAGATGAGGAAACTAACAACCTTGCTCTTGTCGCCGCGGGCAAGGGTGATGGGGAGCGTGTCATATCCATTGAACGGGCTTGGTTTGCGTGCACCTAGGGAGACGGTGTAATCCTGCGGGACACCGTACTGGGAGCGGACCATGACCTCAATATGGCGATTCAGGGTGGCCGCATCAAGCGGGCCTGTAGCGGCAGACGGGGCTGCGGTGGACTGAGCTTTGCAACCCACGGTCATCCCCAGGACGAGCAAACCAGCCAGAAAACGAGTACGCGACAAATTGAAATCCTCATAGAAAGGATACCCCAGCCGGAGTACTCAGGGTGCCTGAATAGGTCACGCGAGGGGAAGTAAGCAGGTTTTTTGGATTCCCGCCCTTGCTCCAGAGCTGTAGCCAGCAGGTCTTTCGGCTCGTTACGCTCAGGGTGACAGCAAGTAGCGCGCACAGGGCGTCAGTAACGCCGGACTCAATAGACGGGCGGGAGGGTGGGGTCGCGGAAAACGGAGTTGGAGCGTCGAATGTCGCCCACGTTGCCGAAGTTGGCCAGAGTAAAGCTGTAGAGATACTGGGTCTCATTGCGGCTGGTGGTGCCGACGGTGCCCAATTGGAATCGCCGGTAGCCAACGGTGATGCCGCAGCAGTTCCAGTTATAGACTGCCTGCGCGCCGGCGTATTGGATGGAGTGCTGGATGAAATCGTAACCACCATTTGCGGCGAAGTTAAAGCCCTGGCCGCTCTGCTTGCCGATGGCGAGGAATGGCTGGAGCTGCTGGCTCTGGAGGGTGGCGGACGCCGATGTGGGGGTTTTCTCGTCGATCGCATTGAGCATCGCGTGACCCAGGCCGAGGGTGGTGCGTCCCCATGTGTATCCGGCGAAGAGGTTGTCCGCATCCATTCGACCGGTTTTTGGATCGAAGTCCAGATCCCACTCGAGGCGGAGATTGTCGATGGCCTGGAACCGCACGCGCGAGGTAATGGGCGAGAGGTTGCGCGGGCCGGTGAGGAAAGCGGCGCCGGTCAAATCGAGAGTGGAATCGAAGATGTTCCGCCGGTTGGGGATAATTGCGCCGCCGAAATAAGGGTCGAAGAAGAACTTCTGGGCAATTTGCCAACTGGCCCACTCGCGAGGCGCATCGGGGCACTTACCGGGATCAAGCGCCTCTTCGACTTTGCAGGGTTTCGGGGCGGTGGGGCGGAGATAAAAGCGCTGGGTAAGGGAGTAGCCGGCTTCGTTAGTGTTTGTGGCGATATCGGTTGTGTCGATCAAGAGAACGTTGCGGGCCTGCTCACCGATTCCGCCGACGAACCGGTAGGTCAATTCCGGCTCGATAACATGGCGGAGCTCGCGATGCCAGAAAGGAAGCGCAAAATCGCGCTCGAGGGCGGGAGGCCGAATGTCGATGGCGGCTTCGAGATCGGAGCGATTCAGGGCGTCGTGGCTGATGGTGGGGGTGGTCTCTCCGGTTCCGTTCAGGTTGGGGTTCTGGCTTCCGGAATAGAAGGTATCGCGCATTGCAGCTTCAGGAGCCACACTCCAGCCGGCAAGAGAAAAGGGCAGAGAAATATGAGGATAGAAGTCGACTCGACCTATGTTGCGGGCGTGGAACTGGGGCTCAGACCGCGAAATGTAGCTGATGGATGAAGTGAGCCCCCAATAGAGTGGGGATGCACTCAGTGGCCGATCCAAAACGTCGTAGTGCAGATTTGGGAGATGGATGATTCTCGCCTCGTCGCCTTCAACGGCGCTGGCGAATGTCTGGAAGCGCTCAAGTGAGACGGAGGGAATGAAGCCGTTGTGCTGGTGGGTGAATGCTACGGCGCTGGCAACCTGGGAGCTCACGGCCTGGGAATAGTTGTCATCGAAGACGAGGCGATAAGCGTAGCTGGAAAGGAATTCAACGATGCCGGCGACATAGGTTTGAGGAGTAATGTCCTTTCGTCCGAGGGCGACGACATCGACGCCGCCCTGGTTCACATACTCATATCCGACAGGACCGGGGAGGCGATCGGCGGGAGCGATGAGTGCGGGGCCGGTTGCGGATCGGGACAGGGATTGGGACCCGGCTCGGGACGTGTCTCCGGACGGCGTGGGAATTGTGGCTCCCACCTGCTCTTCAAAGCCGCGGTCGAGCAGAGCATTCCAGCGGAAGGTCAGGTGATCGATTCCCGGGCCCTTGTAGCGAAAATCTCCGTTTGGGGCAAAGCCGCGCCTGCTGTAGTATTCCGAGCCGACGATCATGTCCATGCTGCGGTTGATGACCCAGTAGAATTGCTCGCCGAGCGTATAGCCCCTGATGGACGAGTAGTTACTGGGGAAAACCGGAATGAGGAAACCGGTCTCGCGGCCGGTTTCGTCGGTTGGGTGACGCAAATAAGGGAGCCAGAAGAGCGGTATGCCGAGCAACTTGAAGACGGAGTTGGATGTGGTGGCCTGGCCATTGTTGAGGGTCATGGCGCGGGA
>JBEKZG010000494.1:0-3223 GCA_049510095.1 Occallatibacter sp. | reverse complement strand
TCGGCGTGGCGGCCGTGCCCAATGGCAAGAGCGCGGCGCCCTCGCTCTTTCTGCTCGACGCCGAACACAAGCAATTGACGTTGTCCGAGCGCGACAGCAACGGCGTGTGGCAGGTGGTGAAGAACATCGAGCTGCCCGTGACGGGTTTCAGCGATGTCAAGAGCGTGAAATTGGGCGGCGCGGCCGTGGCGTTCACCGGCCAGAATTCCGTGGCCTGGCTGCCGCTCTCAGGCGACGTATGGGACCTCACCAAGCTCGACGATTACGACACACCGATCACCGACGGTTATTTGAACGATCTGATTGCCGGCGACCTCCTCGGCAAAGGCCGCAAACAGCTCGTCTTCATGGAAACGGCCAAGAACTACATTGACCTGGTCTTGTTCGACAAGAACTGCAAGCTCGTTCCGGGCGACCGCTGGCAGGTATTCGAGCAGCATACCTTCCGCGGCGCCCAGAATGCCATGCCCGAGCCGCGCGAATGCGCCGTGGCGGATGTCACGGGCGACAAGAAGAACGACCTCATCGTGCTCGTCCACGACCGCATCCTGGTTTACCCGCAGGAGTGAACAGAACAACGGACTGGTGGATTAGTGGATTAATGGATTAATGGATTGGTGGGTCAATGGCGGCGCTGCGGGTGGGGATGGTGCACACGACCCGAACCGTGATTCAGCGGCGCATCCCGAACTGGCGACTGGAAAGTCGCAGGCTGAAAAGCCTGCGCTAGTGCGCCTGTGAGCGCACCGAATCAGTGAGGTGAAAGTCCTCACTCGGGGCAAGACCTGGCCTCGAAAGTCGAAGGTAACCGCATCGCCGTGAGGCGGGGTGGAGAGCAACCGGAGACGAACTGCTGGTCGGTAGGCGGACGAACTCGATTCGGCCTGTCGCTGTGGCGAGCCTGCTAGGGAAAGGCGAAGCCCAAGACGCTAAAAGTCCCGGAAAGGGATGCGAGGAGACTCGCGCGGTAAGACCCGGTGAAGAAAGCAGGTCCGGTAACCGGGGACAGCGAGGGGTGGTTGGAGATCGAACGGCGGGAAGGTTTGGTGACGTTAAGCAGGGAAGTCTGTTGCGGGCCAGAAACGGTGTTCATGCTGGAAAGCCCAAGAGCCGTGCCGTGACAGAACTCAGAGCGTCCGTAGTAGCGAGGAAACGGGTAACGACCGTGGAGCAAAGGGACGCAGGAAGGTGGAGAGCGTGAACGACAAACATACTGAATACCAATCAGCGGCAGTGCCCCAAGCGGCTAAACAAGCTGAAGCAGCCCCAGACCGGTGGTCGTGGGTGGAACGGAGTGTTTGGAGTGAGCGCATGTTGGAGGCTCTGGAAAACGGAGTCAAAGGAAACAAATGGTTCAGTCTGATCGACAAGGTCTGGAAGGGAGACAACCTCAGCGCGGCGTGGCTCAAAACCACGCTGAACGGAGGGAGTTGCGGGGTGGACGGTCAAAGCCTCCGGCAGTTTAATACGCATCTGGATCGGGAGCTAAAGGCGCTGCAACAAGAGTTGATGGCGAACCGATATGCTCCGCGACCGGTGCGGCGCTGCTGGATCGACAAGCTGGGCAGCAAGGAAAAGCGGCCGCTGGGCATACCGGCGGTGCGGGATCGAATCGTGCAAGGGGCGATCCGGCACGTGTTGGAACCCATCTTCGAGCGTGAATTTGCCGAACACAGTTACGGGTTTAGGCCCGGACGGGGCTGCAAAGACGCGTTGCGACGGGTGGACGGCTTGCTGGAGAGCGGGCACACCTGGGTGGTGGACGCCGATCTCAAGAGCTACTTCGACACGATACCGCATGGCCCGCTCTTGGCGCGAGTCCAAGAACGGGTGAGTGACGGGCGGCTGCTGGCCCTGCTGGAACAGTACCTGAAGGCAGGAGTGATGGATAGCCTGAAGGGCTGGGAACCGACCGAACAAGGCACCCCCCAGGGAGCGGTGATCAGTCCGCTGCTGGCCAATCTGTATTTGAACCCACTGGATCACCTGCTAGCCGCACAAGGCTATCAGATGACCCGGTATGCGGACGACTTCGTCGTTCAATGCCGGGAAGAGGCCCAAGCCCGAAGGGCATTGGAACTGATCGGCCAGTGGGCGCAAGCCAACGGATTGACCGTGCATCCGAACAAGACGCGGATCGTGGATACGACGCAGAAAGGGGGCTTTGACTTTCTGGGCTACCATTTTGAGCGCGGCCTGAAATGGCCGCGGCAAAAGAGCCTGGACAAGTTCAAAGACACCCTGCGGAACAAAACGCGTCGGACCCAGGGGCGGAGTCTGGGAGAAGTGATCGCCGGACTCAACCCGACGCTGCGCGGCTGGTTCGAGTACTTCAAGCACAGCCACTGGACGACCTTCGCGCCACTGGACGGCTGGCTGCGGATGCGCCTGCGCAGCATTCTGCGCAAGAACCGCGGAGGTAAAGGGCGCGGACGCGGACAAGACCATCAGCGCTGGCCCAATGTGTACTTTGAGAAGCTCGGGCTCTTCAATCTGGAGAAAGCACGAGACTTGGCCTCACAACCTCATTGAGAGCAAACCACCAACTGGAAAGCCGGATGCGGGAAAACCGCCCGTCCGGTTTGGAGGGAGGGGCAAGGTCTAATCCCTTGCTCCTACCCCTATCCATCGTGGGTGGGCGAGAGTGGTCAAATTTCGTTGCTTTTTTTCTGGCTGGACTACCCGGTAAGAGGAGATTAAGATTTTCGACGATAGGGAGGCTAATCAGCCTTGTTAGCAAAGCAAGCATGAGCACAAACCCGAAACCGGCCGAGCGCGTTTCCGCGTCGTCGCTGGACGCCGGTCCGGCGCGAATACTCGTGGTGGATGACCAAACCGCCAACGTCCAGATTGTGGGCGCGGTGCTCGGGAATCTGGGCCACGAGATCATTCCCGCCGAAGACGGGGCCACCGCCTTGAAGCGCGTGGCGTTGCGGTTGCCGGATTTGATCCTGCTGGATTTGCTCATGCCGGGGATGGACGGTTGCGAAGTCTGCACCCAGCTCAAGGCCAACCCGGACTGGCAAAACATCCCGGTGATCTTCCTGTCGGCGGCGGACGACAAGGACCTGATCGTGCGCGCGCTTGATTCGGGCGGCGTCGATTACATCACCAAGCCTTTCAATCAGGCGGAGCTGATCTCGCGCGTGCGCACGCAACTGGTGCTGAAAACCGCCCGCGACCAGCTTCGGCAACTGGCCGAGGACAAAGATGAGCTGCTCGG
>JBEKZG010000493.1:0-3228 GCA_049510095.1 Occallatibacter sp. | reverse complement strand
AACCCACCGCGATCTGCCCGGCAAGAAACGGGTCCTCGCCAAAATACTCAAAGTTGCGCCCGTTCAATGGCGCGCGGTAGATATTCACTCCCGGCCCCAGCAGAAAGCTCGCGCCCCGCGACCGCGCATCCCGTCCAAGCTGCACACCGATCCGCTCCGCAAGCTTCGGATCCCAGCTCGCAGCCAGCCCGATTCCCGCCGCATACGCCGTCGAAGGCGGCGGAATATGCGCGCCCACAGGCCCGTCGCTCATCCGGAACACCGGAATCCCCAGCCGTTCCACTCCCGTCGATCCCATCATGGTCGACCCTGAAAGCATGGCGATCTTCTCTTCAAGCGTCATCTTCGCAATCGTGTCGTTGATCTTTCTCTCGTCGTCCGCACTTTGCGCCCGCGCCATCGTTCCGCAGGCCAAAACAAATCCAAACAGCAAAATCCCCATCAGCGCGCTGAATCCTGACACCAGAACCGATACCTTAGACCGGTTCCTTCTTTCCGTGAAAACGTAACGCATCCTGCCTCCCAAAATTAGAACCTGCCGATTCTATTGCAGCCTCCTGACCTTTGGCCGCAAAGAGAAGCAATTACACCCAAGCGGGAACCCGCACCTGTTCGGCAACCCGCCTAGGGCAACTAGCCGCCCACTGCCCACTGTTTTCAAACTGCAATAGACAAACCCTGTTCCTATCGAATACCATTCCCTTTTCCCGGCCGCTGCGTCACATTCACGTGTGATAAGGCCCTGGTGCATTGAGGGGTTTGTCCATGAGCAATTCAAACGCTGCAAAACTCCCTGATCCAGAATACGCCGACCCGCAGTCGGTGGATTTTTCCCGCGCATTTCAAGCTCTGGACAGCTTCAAGGTCGAGATACCCTCCTGGGGATTTGCCAACACCGGTACTCGTTTCGGCAAATTCGTGCAGGCTGCCGCCGCCGTCACCATCGAGGAGAAATTCGCTGATGCCGCCGAGGTCAATCGCCTCACAGGCGCAACTCCCACCCTCGCGCTCCACGTCCTCTGGGACCTCCCCAAAGGCATCGCCGGCGTCCCCGAAGTCAAGAGCCTCGAAAGCCGTTATGGCATCCGCGCCGGCTCCATCAACCCCAACCTCTTTCAGGACCAGGAATACAAATTCGGCTCCCTCTGCAATCCCTCTGCCGAGATCCGCGAGCAGGCCCTCGCCCACGTTCTCAACTCCATCGAAATCTCGAAGAAACTTGCCTCCCGCGACGTCTCCCTCTGGTTGCCCGACGGATCCAACTATCCCGGCACGCAAAGCATCCGTAAGCGCATCGGCTGGCTTGAAGATGCCCTGCGCACCGCTCACCGCCACCTCGCGCCCGGCCAGCAGTTGCTCATCGAATACAAGCCCTTTGAACCAGCCTTCTACCACACCGATATCGCCGACTGGGGCATGGCCTCTCATCTCGCCCGCAACGCCGGCCCCCAGGCGCGCGTCCTCGTCGATACCGGCCACCACTATTCGTCCCAGAACATTGAGCAGATCGTCGCCTGGCTCCTCCACACCGGCCTTCTCGGCGGCTTCCATTTCAACGACCGCCGCTATGCCGACGACGACCTCACTCTTGGCTCCATCGACCCCTATCAAATCTTCCGCATCTTTTGCGAGTTAGTTGAAACTCAATCCAAAGGTCTGCCCCCCGCTGGGGTCGCATTTATGATCGACCAGAGCCACAACCTTAAGGGCAAAATCGAAGCCATGGTCCAGACCATCGTCACCGCGCAGGAACTCTGGCTCAAGGCCGCGCTCCTCGATCGGGAGCAACTCGCCGAACTTCAGCAATCCTGCGATCTGGTCGCCGCCGAAGAGCTTTTCCGCAGTGCTTTTTGGAGAAATATCCGGCCCCTCGCCGCCGCCTGGCGCCAGGCCCGCAGCCTTCCCGCCGACCCGCTTGCCGCCCTCCGTTCCAGTGGTTATGTCGAGCGCATCGCCGCCGAGCGCGGAAATCGTCATGCCGTAGTTAACAGCTACGCATGAAAGCGGTTAATCTAATAGGAAACCTGCCGTTCAATGAAATTCGTCTCGGAGCCAAACGGTTGCCTAAGACAAAAATCAAGCGCCTCTACCTGATTCCCATCCTTTCCAAGGCACTGGACGTCCTCGAGCTTCTCGAGCAGAACAACGCCGCAGTCACTCTCGAAGACGTATATCAGAAAACCCAAATCTCCAAGACCAGCGTCTATCGCATCCTCAAGACTCTCGTCCATCGCGGCTATGTCGCCCAGGCCCAAAACGGCATGTATCGCCTGGTCTCCCGCCCCCGGCGCCTGCGCTTCGGCTTTGCCGCTCAGAGCGCTGAAATGCCCTTCTCCGTGGCTGTAGCCCAGAGCATCACCGCGGCTGCGGCGGCCTCCGGCGTCGAGTTGATCATCCTCGATAACCGCTACGATCCTGACGTTGCCATCCAGAACGCCGAAGAATTCGTCGCCAAGCACGTCGACCTTGTCCTCGAATTCCAGGTCGAGGAGCACGTCGCCCCGCGCGTCGCCCACATTTTCAAACGAGCGGAGATCCCGCTCGTTGCCATCGACGTTCCCCATCCCAACTCCACTTATTTCGGCGTCGACAACTTCGAGGTTGGCTACGAGGCCGGTTCCCTCCTCGCCCAACACGCCCTGCGCAAGTGGAAGGGCAAAGTCGACTGGGTCCTCGGCGTTGGATTCCCTGAGGCCGGCAGCTTCGTTCAAAGCCGCATCACCGGCGCATTCGACGGCATTCGCCCCCGGCTCCCCGATCTCGCCCCAGACCGCTTCATCCAGCTCGATGGCCGCGGCATGCGCAAACCAAGCCAACAGGCCATCTCCGATCTTCTCCGCGCCCGCCGCAAGGGCGAGCGTTTTCTGGTAGCCGCCGCCACCGATTCCAGCGCCCTCGGCGTCCTCGACGCTGTCCGCCAAGCCGGCCGCGAGCAGGACTTCGCCATCGTCGGCCAGGACTGCATCCCCGAAGCGATCGAAGAAATGCGCACCGGTAAGAGCGCCATCGTAGGTTCCATCTCCCACGAAGTGGAAACCTACGGTCCACGCCTCATCCAGTTGGGCATAGCGTTACTCCGCGGCTACACCGTCCCCCCCTACAACTACGTCCGCCACAAAGCCGTAACTCCAGAAACCCTCGGCACGGAAGCTGAAGATTAGGGTAGTCTCTCAATGAGGCTGCCCAAATACCGGAACGGGAGGTAAAATCCATTTCGCGTTTTCGTCT
>JBEKZG010000492.1:0-3235 GCA_049510095.1 Occallatibacter sp. | reverse complement strand
TTGGCGCATTGTTCTGCTCTGCATGATGAGCATCTGGGGCGGGCTTCAGAGTATTACGGCCTCTGAAGCCTTCCAGGATCAATTGCAACCCGTCTGATTAAGACTTTTTCAGGATCGACTAGGTTAGGTATGAGCATTTTTCAAACCTTCCGTGCGAACATTCGGGCCTTGATTGCAACCCTCTGAGGTAACGATCGGTACCTATCCCTCACCATCCAGGCAAACTCTGAAGGCCTCACGGGCGGCGGAAATCGTGGCGGCTACTTCCTCTTCTCCATGCGCCGTTCCAAGAAATGCCGCCTCAAATTGCGACGGCGGAAGCCACACACCTCGCCCCATCATCGCCCGGTGGAATCGTCCGAAAGCAGCCGTGTCGGAGCGGGCCGCCTCGTCGTAATTCCTCACCGAATCGGGAGTAAAGAACCAGGTCCACATGGACCCTATACGGTTTAGAGTCAAAGGGATGCCAGAGCTGACGGCTTCGGCTGCCACGCCTTCGGCAACGGCTTTGGCGGTGGCTTCAAGTTGAGGATAGACCTCGGCGGCGTGGGCCTGTAAGTGTGAGAGAGTCGCGATGCCGGCGGCCATGGCCAGAGGATTGCCGCTGAGGGTTCCGGCCTGATAAACCGGCCCCAGCGGTGCCAGCAGGTCCATCAAGGTGCGCTTGCCGCCAAAGACCCCAACTGGAAGCCCTCCACCAACAATCTTGCCCAGCGTAACTATATCCGCATCAATGTTATACAGCTCGCACGCGCCGCCCAGCGCCACGCGGAATCCAGTCATCACTTCGTCCACAATCATGAGCGTGCCTTCCCTTCGTGTCAGGGCGCGAAGGCCTGCAAGATAGCCGGGAGCGGGCGGAATGCAGCCCGCATTGCCAACAATCGGCTCGAGGATAACACCTGCAATTTCATCGGGATGCGCGTCGAAGGCGGCCTCCACTTCGGCGATGTCATTGTAGGGCAGGGCGTGGGTGAGGCGGGCGATTTCTTCGGGGACGCCGGCTGACCCCGGTATTCCAAAGGTAGCGACGCCGGAGCCAGCTTTAACCAGAAGTCCATCGGAATGACCGTGATAGCAGCCCTCAAACTTGATGATCATTTTGCGGCCAGTGGCGGCGCGGGCAAGACGGATGGCCGACATGGTAGCTTCAGTCCCGGAGCTGACGAAGCGGAGCTTTTCAATGGCGGGATAGCAGGCCACAACGCGCTCGGCCAGATCGGCCTCGGCAGCCGTGGATGCACCGAAGCTGGCGGAGCTAAGTGCAGCGCGCTGAATAGCTTCGACGACCGGCGGGAAGGCATGGCCGAGGATCATGGGACCCCAGGAACCGAAGTAGTCGATGTAACGGTTGCCGTCGGCGTCGTACAGGTAAGCGCCTTCAGCTCTTTCGATGAAGGGTGGTGCGCCGCCGACAGCGCGGAAGGCGCGGACGGGCGAATTGACGCCGCCGGGAAAGAAGCGCTCAGCGCGCTGCTGCAGGGCAAGGGATTGCGTGCGATTTAGGGCTGAGAGGGGCAAGCTCATGATGGGTTCAGTATAGAAGGTAGAGGGATGCGCGTTGAGTGAGTTGAATCACTCCGGACTGCACAGGCATCGGGATAAGTGTGAATGAGATGAACGAGATCGGGGATCGATTGCTGGTTGTCTTCGACGGCAGTTGCGGATTCTGCAATCGCTCGGTGCGGTGGTTTTTGCACCGCGATCGCGAGGACCGACTGCGATTTGTGGCTTCGGAGTCGCCGAGGGTCCGCGGACTGCTGGCGTGGCACGGCTTGGGCGCGTCCGGATCGGAACCTGGATCGGAACGTGGGCCGGACACGATTGTTGTTGTGCGGGATCCGGATGGGCCGGATGAACGGGTATTCCTGCGGTCGGACGCTGTCCGGGAGATGCTGACCGAATTACCGCAGCCGTGGCCCGGCGCGGGCGTGGTGCTGGGGTGGATTCCGCGGCCAGTGCGCGATGCAGGCTATAGGGTTATCGCGCGATGGCGGCACCGGATCTTGGGTCGGCTGGAGAGCTGCCCGATCCCTACAGCCGCGGAGCGGGCAAGGTTTCTGTAGGGCACGTACACGCGGCTCAAATCCTGCTAGAATCGTGGTTTCCGGCGAGCCGCCAAGGGAAATCCAATCGCAGAAAGTCCTCTAAGTGCCTGACGAATCCAAAACAAAACCCGTGACCTACGCCGATGCCGGCGTGGATATCAGCAGTGGGGACCGCGCCAAGGAACGGATCAAGTATCTGGCGCAAAAGACTTTCAACCGCAATGTCCTTGGAGGCATTGGAGGATTCGGTGCGCTGTTTCGGCTGGACCTGCAGCGGTGGAAGAATCCGATTCTGGTGAGCTCGGCGGATGGGGTGGGTACCAAGCTGAAGGTAGCTTTCGAGCTGGGCCTGCACCAGACAGTGGGCGTGGACCTGGTGAACCACTGCGTAAACGACATCGCGGTGCAGGGCGCGACGCCGCTGTTTTTTCTGGACTATCTGGCGAGCGGCAAGCTCGACCCGGAAGTCACGGAGAGCGTGGTGACCGGGCTGGCCGAAGGATGCAAGGCGAACGGATGCGCGCTGATTGGCGGCGAAACAGCGCAGATGCCGGGCTTTTATACAGATGGAGAGTACGACTTGGCGGGATTCATTGTGGGCGCGGTGGACCGCGACAAGATGGTGACGGGCGCAGGGATCAAAGCCGGGGACGTGCTGATCGGACTGCCTTCGACAGGGCTGCATACCAACGGCTACTCGCTGGCGCGGAAGCTGTTATTTGAGGTTGCCGGGTACAAGGCAACGCAATATGTGACGGCGATCAAGGAGAAAGCCGGGGCGGCGCTGATGAAGACGCACCGCAGCTATCTGCATGTGATTCAAAAGCTGGTGACAGCGGGCGTGACGACCGGGATGGCGCACATTACCGGAGGCGGGATCACGGAGAACCTGCCTCGAATCCTGCCGAAGAATATTGGGGCGCAGGTTGAGCTGGGGTCTTGGCCGGTGCTGCCGATTTTTGAACATCTCCGGGCGCTGGGACAGGTTTCAAACGAAGAGATGTTGCGGACGTTCAACATGGGAGTGGGGTTGATCGCGGCCATCCCGGCGGAGAAGTTCACCCGGACGAAGAACCTGCTCGACCGGGCGGAAGAGAAGTTCTTCGTGATTGGGCGGGTGGTGAAGGGCGAGCGGCGGGTGCATTACACCTAGAAACAGTGGTTAGTGATTAGTGAATAGTGTGCCG
>JBEKZG010000491.1:0-3246 GCA_049510095.1 Occallatibacter sp. | reverse complement strand
GGCAGCCATCGAGTTCGCCCACCGCAACAGCGCCGAACGCAAGAGCCGCGTTGGCAGCAGCCTGGTGGTTTATGACCTCGGTGGCGGCACATTCGACGTCTCTCTGGTCACCATGGGGGAAACCGAGCACGCCGTCGTAGCCTCCGATGGCATCTCAAATCTCGGCGGAGACGACTTCGACGAGGTCCTTGCCGCCATCGTCCTCGAATCCGTCCCCCGGAAGCCCGACCTCACTGCGGCTGAGCGCTATCGCATCCTCGAAGAATGCCGGGAAAAGAAGGAGTCCCTCAACCCAAATACACGAAAAATTACTATCGACCTGGAGCGTGTCCACGAAGGTTGGGAGCAGGTCACCATCCCGGTAGACGACTACTACGAACGCTGCCGCCCCCTCATCGAGTCAACCCGCACCGTGGTTGAAAACCTGCTCGCCGCCCACCCTGAAAGCTCTCTGGACACGCTCTATGTCACTGGTGGCGGAGCGGAACTGCCGCCAGTCGCCCGCATCTTGCGTGAAAACTTCGGCCGCAAGGTTCGGCGCTCAGCTTACATGCGCTCCGCCAGCGCCATTGGTTTGGCCATTCGGGCCGCTGGTTCCGCAAGCGAGCTCGACGATCGGCTCTCCGACCAGTTCAATCGCAACTTCGGCCTCTGGCGGGAAGCTGACTATGGGGGAACAATCCTGTTCGATCTCATTTTCCCGCGTGGAATGCGTTTACCCGCGCCCGGTGAGCCCCCTCTCGCCGTGGAGCGCATCTACCAGCCGGCCCACAACATCGGCCACTTCCGCTTTCTCGAGTCTTCGCAGCTCAACCAGCAGGGCCAGCCCACCGGAGAGATTGCCAACTGGGATCAGATTCAGTTCCCCTTCGATCCGCAATTGCGGCAATGCCCCGATCTTGGCTCTATACCCATAGCCCCGCTCGCCAATCACAACAATCTCAGGATTCTGGAGCGGTACCTCTGCGATTCCACAGGCAAATTGCGTGTCACCATCACATCCGAACCGCCTGAATACACACGCGAGTATTCCATCGGGCAATCCGCAAAGATCTGAAGAATCGCTAGATTCTGTTCTTATTGCACGCCCGCACGGTCGACAAACACTTGTTGCGGGGCGGTCACCTGCAGTCCTATCCCCTCCACCTTCACCTTCAGGGTTTCCACTGTCGGCTTCTTGTCCAGCCGCGCCGTAAACTCCAACCCGTATTGGTTTTCTAACCGGCGCATCACATCCTCGAAAAACGGTTGAAATGAAACCGGATTGCCCGTCCCCGACCAGTAGCTGTAGCCGCCTGTCGCCTGGCTCAACTCAGACAGCAGGCTCTGCCCCCCATCCAACGTCATCGAGCTATCGCCGCCACCCCCGCTCCGCCAATAAACCGTGTAAATCACCAGCCCGGCCTTTACCGAATCGCGGATTGCCGCCTGTACGTATGGGTCGTCCGGATCGAATCGCCTATTGTTGGGATCCACGCCATCGCTGAACAGCACCACCTCGCGCCGCGCCCTGCGGTCTTGCGAAGGCCAGTTTTGCGCAAGATCCGTGATGCTGAAATAGGGGTTCGTAGTCGGTCCGGCCGGCAGGTGCAATTCCGTCGACGCCTGCTTGTGATCTGCCGACAACGGGCCCGCCATCACCGCCCGCCCGTTCTGCATGTACGCCACCGCAATCTTGGTATGCGGTCCTTGGTTCTGAATGAACGTCCCAATCTCTTCGATTTGCCGTCCCAGGTTGCGCGCCCCGCTGTCGATCAACAGCACCAGTTCCAGCGCGTCATTTCCACCTTTGAATGGCTGCCATCCAGTCACCGTCGAGTCTTTCCCATTCACTTTCACACTCACATCCTGCTGGGAAACTACTGGAGCCACCTCGTTATGCTTGGTCAGAATAGTGACAACTGCCTGCCCCTGGCCCGTCCCATCCTCACCCAGCGCCACGCCTTGCACCGCCATCAACAGAGCGCAGGCAGCCATCGTCGCCGTCAATCCCATTTTCTTCATTCCAGTTTTCCCTTCGAGGCGACCCAAGCGCGCTATTCCTCGCGCAAGTGGTAATGAATGCCCTTTGCAAATTAGACGCCCAGGGACCCCTCCCAGTCTTGAAAATGTTATTGCCGAGAGTTGAGCGGACCCTGGAATGCCTCGCATTTCCTGATCCCTGTCCCCTGATCTCTGATCTCTGATCCCTGTTCCCTGTTCCCTATTCCCTGCCTCCCAACTCCTTCACAAACGAATAGAAGAAATCCAGCGACTTCCAATACGAATCCACCGGCAGCCTCTCATCGCGCCCGTGCGCCCGCTCGTCTTCCCGCTCCAGAGCTATTCCCGAGAATCCATAGCAGGGAATCCCCGCCTGCGCAAAGTAGATCGAGTCGCTTGCCCCGTTCTCCATCACCGGCGTCACCGGCACTCCCGGCCAGAGCGCCTCCGTCAACCGCGTCAAAGGGTCAAAAACTTCGGGAATCGGCGCCGGGGGAGTCATCGCTTTGCGCTCCGGGGCCGTGTCAGATACGTCGCCGGCGTCTGATACGTACTTGACCGTGAGCTTGTCATCCCCAAAAATCCCTATCAGCTGTTGCCGAATTTCTTCAGGCGAGTGCCCCGGGAAAATCCGGCAATTCACATTGGCCTGCGCCGTCTGCGGCAAAGCATTATTCGCGTGCCCCGCGCTCAGCCTCGTCGCCACACAGGTAGTCCGGAAATTCGAGTTGAAGCTCGGTTCCGCACTCAACCGCGCAGCCGCGGCCATGTCTGGCGGGTCGGCCAGAATCGCCTTGATATCCAAGCTCGTCTGTCCCGCTTCCTGTCCGGCCAGGTTCTTGAAATAGGTGCGCGTCACCTCGTTCATCTCAAACGGAAATTGATACGCCGCGAGCTTATTCAGCGCCGCCGTGAGTTCATAAATCGCGTTGTCTGGCCGGGGCAACGAGCTATGCCCTCCGCGGTTCGTCGCCGTTATCTGAAAATCGGAATAAACCTTCTCCGTAGCCTCCACATCCGCCACCACTGCCCGTCCGTGATTCAGTTCCACGCCGCCTGCGTCCGGATTGATCACATACGCCGCATCAACCAGTTCCCGATGCTCCCGCACCAGCCAACCGGCGCCGTTGAACTTGCCGCCTTCCTCATCGGCAGTCAGCGCCAGAATCAGGTCGCGCTTCGGCTTGTATCCCTCCCGGTGCAGCCGCAGAAACGTTGCCACCAGCGCCGCATCTCCATTCTTCATGTCCTGCGTCCCGCGCC
>JBEKZG010000490.1:0-3258 GCA_049510095.1 Occallatibacter sp. | reverse complement strand
ACCCGGGAGCAGTGGATCCGCTGCTGCCCTTCATGGACCTGGGGATGCCGCAGAGCGAGCAGATTCTGTACACAGCCAAGATTCTGCCTCTGGCTCCCAAGGCGGACGCGGGGGCCGCGGAACAGAGTCAGACAAAGACCGCCGGACAACGCTACACAGTGGACTTTTCCATCGTGCTGAACGACCTGGATTTGAAGCTGGATTCCGGCGGGCTGCACAAGGGCATGCTGAATGTTTCGCTCCTCGCCTACGACAAATACGGAAAAGTCGCCAGCCGCAAGGAACACCTGGTGGCCTTGAACATCAAGCCGGATGTGTATGCAATTTACCAGCAGAAGGGCGTTCAGCTGCATACGGAGATTGATGTGCCCAAGGGGCAGTACTGGCTCCGCACGGGCGTGTATGACCAGGGATCGCGCAAGGTCGGGACGATGGAGATTGCGCTGGATTCTGTGGTTCCGGTCCAGTCTGTAGTTCCGGTGAACGCCTCAATTCCGTTGGGAATTCCGGCCAAGGATGCCGCCATTCTGCCCGCGCGAAATGACGAGAAGGTTAATGTCGAGCAACTGGAGCATGCGCTGGCCGCGTTGCATGGAAAGAAGGACCAGGACCTGGCAAAGCGGCTCGGCGGAATGGAGCTGAAAGAGCGTCTCAGTTCCGAGAAGCTTGCTACCATCGAGGCGGGACTGCCGGGTGAAAAATCCCGAATGGCCTTGCTGGCGATGGCCGACGCCTCAGCCTTTCTCCAGCTTCCAACTGCGGAGATTCCCGCAACGGCTCCACCGGATATCGACACGCAGAGACTCATTCTGTCAAGGGCCGCGGATAATGTCATCGCCTCTATCCATAAGTTTCCCGACTTCTTTGCGCGCCAGACGACCAACCGCTTTCACGATCTGAAACTCATGTCTTTTTCTACCTATGATGAGCCCACAATCCTGGAGCGTCAGCCGTTTCAGCCTTTGGACAGCTTCACGAATACCGTCTATTACCGCGACGGCCAGGAAGTAGTGGATACCACCGAAAGGCCCGGTCAAGACAAACCCGTTCCCAGGGATGGTCTGGTGAATTGGGGCGTTTTCGGCCCGCTCCAACGCATCGTCATGACCGATATTTACAAGGGAAAGCTGGGGTGGGGCCACTGGGAGCAGCGCCCCACTGGGCCCGTAGCAGTGTTTCGCTATGCCATTCCGAAAGAAAAGTCCGATTACGTGGTTAAGTACTGTTGTCTTGGATTTCCGAATGGAGAACTGCGTGTAACTCAGTCTGTGCCGGCTTTTCACGGAGAGATCGCCATTGACGCTCAAACCGGCGCTGTTTATCGGGTGGTTATCTTGACCGATTTGACGCGCGGAGATCCCGTTTTTCAAGCCGACGTCATGGTTGAATACGAACCGGTGGAGATCGGCGGCAAGCTATATATCTGCCCGCGCAAGAGCGTCTCCATCACCACTGCAGTTTCGCCGATCTTTCGTCAAGTTTGTCCGGCTGGAATTGGCGTGTTGGAATTAGACTGCACCCGGCCAGACCCGACCAAGCCGAAAGAAACCGCCATCAACGAAACGGTCTACGACTCCTATCATGTCTTTCGCTCTGAGGCGCGAATAGTGCCGGAGGGAGAAGCAGTCCAGGGGGATAAGACTCCTCCTGACAGTTCTGCGCCGGTGCCATCCCCCAAGCCCTAGCCCTGTAATTACAGGAAGCCCGCTCACAGGAAACCTTCAGGCCCCTGCGGCCTCTTTTCGCCCACTCATTAAAAAGGCCGCCCTTTTTTCCGCAGCCTCTTTAGCCCCGGGCCCTCATTGCCAACAAAGTGAAACGGGTTCCCCCATGTCCCGATTCTGGGCACTGGGAATGAAACGATACGATTGAACCGTGGACCCAACGAACTCAAGGACGCAATCGCATCTCGTCTGGCAATCCAAGCTGGTCCTGCTCCTCGTCGTGCCCTACGCGGCCATTGACGCCTTGCTCCAAGCTCACTTTTTCGCCCAGAAGCTGCCCGCCGTCGCCATCTGGACCCTAGGCCTCAGTGCCCTGCTCGGCCTCGTAGTCCTCAAGCTCCGCGCCGCCACACTTGCTGGAGCCGCAACCGGCGTCATCCTCACCGCCAGCCTCATGTTTTCCACGGTCACATTTCCCTACCAACCATGGAACACGGCTCTCATACCCATGCTTGCCGTCTCTCTGCTCGCCTATTTCGCCACAAAGCTCGACCGTGCAAGGAAGGAACGTCTCGGCACCGCCGAAGCCCGCCACGGACGCGCCGCCTCCCAGGTAGCCGCCAACCTCGGCGTCGCGGCCGTGTTGCTCAGCCAGAACGTCCAGTCCTGGCTCATCGATTCCCACTGGTTCTCGCCCGGCGGCCTCGCACCCATTCCAATCTTCGCGGTAGGCCTGGCATCCCTGGCTGAAGCCGCCGCCGACACCGCCTCGTCTGAGATCGGCCAGGTCCTCGGGGGCCGTCCGCGCATGATCACCACCCTGAGCACCGTGGAACCCGGCACCGACGGCGCCATCAGTTTTGCCGGAACCCTCGCCGGCATTCTCGCCGGAGTGATCGTCGCTCTCGCGGGGACGCTCGCACTGCGTATCGATCCGTCGCTCTTCGATTTGGAGCTCTTCTGGATCAGCAGCGCCGCCGCCGTCTTCGGCCTGCTCTTTGACAGCCTGCTCGGCGCAACCCTCGAGCGCCGCGGCTGGCTCAACAACGACGCCGTAAACTTCCTCTCCACAGCCAGCGCCGCAGCCTTTGCGCTAGCCGTCCTCGCGATCATCCCGCACCCCGGAGTAGGCTAGCCCGCGCGAAGAGTAGCCTAACTCCGCCAACCCCGCTTGAACGGCGCTCACTCGCTGACTTGCTGACTCGCTGACTTGCTGCCTCACACCTTCCGCAATCCAATCCACCGCCGCATCCCCGCCACCATCCGCTCCTCAATGCTTCCGAAAGGCTGATCCGTAGTCAGATACGTCCACGTCGCCCCTCGTTCAGCAGGATTCATCCCTGTCGCTTCCGCCTGCGCCAACCGCTTCGGTATCTCGGTCTCGATCGCCGCTTCCAAAGCCCGGAACATCTCGTCAATGTCTTTCAGGTATTCGTGCAGCGGATTGTGATTCGCCCACGAAGTCCATTGCGTCGCCTCGCGCAGCCCAGAAACACCCGCCAGATGCTCCGACCATAGATCGTCGATCGTTGCCAGCGACACCAGTCTCTCCAACTCCGTTGCGCATGGAGTCGCACCCGTCAGAATCCCCTGA
>JBEKZG010000049.1:0-12375 GCA_049510095.1 Occallatibacter sp. | reverse complement strand
GAGGAAGGCAAGACGCTGGGACAACTGGTGGCCGATTTGCAGACCGAGTACGGCGAGCACCAGTATGGGCGAATCGATCTGCATATTCCTGACGAGCAGAAGAACCGGGCGATTGCAAGGGCCATGGAGCTGGAGCCCGGCGACCCAGTGTTTGCCGGCATGGCGATCCATTGCCAGGAGGACCTGGACGGGGTGAAGTTTTACCTGGACAACCCGGAATCGTATGACAAGCAGAAGGCGGCGGAGACGTGGTTGCTGCTGCGAGCCAGCGGAACGGAACCGTTGCTGCGTATTTATACCGAGTCGTGCTCGAAGGAGTCTGTGGCGAAGCTGCTGGAGTCGGCGCGGAAGTTTGCGCTGGGGGCGTAGGGGCGACGCATCCTCAAAAAGCTCCATCGTCGCGACCGTCGACATTTATGGCTGACGCCGGAAACTGCTGGCGTCGTGGTGCTTCCTTCCCCGGTCCCCAAAAGCCAGGGACTGGGGGCACCCTCAACATTGTCTGGCGATTTCACCGGGACCGGCGCCACCCGCCGAATGAGCAGCATAAAGGACTCGACGTGACCCGGCTCACGTCATTTCCTCGGTATCGGCAGGAGAATTGATGGTGCAATTTCAGAACTCTTAACAGGGCGCTGCACCGCCAAATTCTTCTGAAAGCGAGAGATTCAATGAAAACAATAATCCGCCGAGTTGCGCGGGCGATGGTGGGGGCTTGTTTTGTGTTCATTTTTCATTGCGCAGGTGCGCAGGGGAATCTTCTCAGCGCAGGTGCGGTGTTGGCGACCAGCGCGGAGCCTTCATCCGGCACCCTGCCTGTATCGAGCGGAGCAGGTGAGCCCACGCAAGCAAATATTACCGAACTGGCGGGGGACATCCAGGCGCTCCGGGGCGAGGTCGCAGAGTTGCGTTTGGAGGTGAAGGCTCTCAAGGAAGCAGGCGAAGTACCGGCCGCGTTAATCAAAGCGAACGAGCGCGGGGTCGAGGCGCTGCGCGCGGCTACGGTGTCGTCCACTGCGCCGGTTCAAATCTCGGCCGCAGGCGCACCGGCGGCAGGCACGCCCCTTGTGCAGGAGCCGCCGCAGGTGGATCACGTCACTCCATATGCCGATGCCAACTGGGGATGGCAGAACGGCAACGCGCGCACCGTCGACTGCCCGCTTTGCAGCAAGCTCTTTACGCCCGAGGTCCGCGTCGATGTGAATTACGCACTGGACTTCAACCATCCGAAGGACGACTCGGTGAATGGATCGAGCGAGATCTTTCGCTCGCAGGAGGTACAGCTGGAGCAGCTTGGCGTGGGCGGCGACCTGCTGATCGATCACGTGCATGCCCGCATGATGACACAGCTGGGCATGTATTCGGTGACGACGCCGCGCAGCGATGGTAGCGTGAACCGCGGGCAATGGAACCTGAACAACTCGTACCGGTACTTTTCCGAGGCCTTCGGCGGCTACCACTGGGATAAGCTGCACGGCATCAACCTCGATGCCGGAATCTTCATGTCGTACATCGGCCTGTTCAGCTACTACAACTTCGACAACTGGGCCTACCAGCCTTCGTTCGTCTCCTCGAATACACCGTGGTTCTTTACCGGCATACGCGGTCAGTTCTTTCTAACGCAGCATCTGAAGATCGAACCGTGGTTCGTCAACGGCTGGCAGTCGTATGCGCGTTACGGTGGCAAGCCCGGCTTGGGCGGTCAGGTGAAGTGGACGCCAACGAGCCGGATCAGCCTGGTCACGAACAACTATGGCATGGGCGAGGACGACTACGGCATCGAGAACCGGACCCGCTTCCATACCGACGACAGCGTGCAGATGAAGTATTACGAGCGGTCCGATGCGGCGCTCGACCGGATGGCGTTTACGCTGACCGGCGACGCGGGCTGCGAGGAGGGCGCGGGCGTGGCCTGCCTGGGCTCGCTGCACAGCAAGACGTATATCCCCGCCAGCGCCGGAACCGCGGCCACGCCCTACTATCAGCAGAGCTTTTTGGGCTGGATGGCGTATAACCGCTTCTGGTTTCACAAAGACCGCTATGCGCTGACCATGGGCGGCGGCGCCGTAAACAACCCTGGACGGTATCTTGTGCTGCTGCCGTCGATCAACGGCGCCAATGCGAGCACGGGCAACGCGTACTTTCCTGAGGACCCAGGGCAGCCGTTCCACGGCGAGGACGGAACCTTCACTTACGATTTCATGCCACGGCAGTTCATCACTTATCGCGTTGAGTACGGTTACCGTCATTCCGACGTGCCTTACTGGGCGGGGCGCGGGGGATCGACGCCTCCCGGTTCAGTGAATGCGCCGATCGGCAACCCCGGCGATTTCGTCTGCTCTAACGGAACCTCGTCGGTGGACTCGGGGCTGGGATACACCGCGTATCAGGGAATGAACTACGCGAGTCAGTATGCCAAGAACATCAGTTCAGCGATTCAGGCCTGCAGCCAGTTGGGCTACAGCCTTTGGATGCCAGACATGCGCCGCGATGAGCAGAAGATCATCTTCGCGATTCTGGTCAAGTGGTGATATGGGTTGAAGAGCAGCGAAACAACGCGATTCCCGTTGAGCGATTTGGTCACTTACGCTTCCGCGGGCAGCCACAACCGAGACGAACAAGAGCGAGAATTGCGGCTTGCAGCGGATCGGCTGCGCATTCCATTCGGGTTCGGACGGATATGGATGTGAGGATTTTGAAGACTATTTCATCCCAATCCGTTCCAATGATCGAAATAGCGTGTTCCAGGAAGGAGGATGTACGGTGAAAGACCACCTTACCGTTGCAGGTTTCATCCTGGTTTTGGCTGCGGGCAGTCATGCCTGGGGACAGGCGGCTGGGAGCGATGCTTCCAAGGCAAAAGCTCCTTCGCCGCCGACGCCAGCAGCACCGAGCCCATCTCCAAGCCCAGTTCCAAGTGCGCCTCCAAGCTCAACTCCGAGATCATCTCCAAGCCCGTCTTCAAGCCCATCTCATGTATCACCCGGGCCGGAGCCTTTCAGAACCGGCGGGGTAGAGGCGACGCGCCCTGTAGTCCACGAGCCGCCGCATCCGATAAAAGATCCAGGGCCACACGAGCTTAAGCCAGTAAAGAAAGTGGAGGCTGTGCCGAAGGGCGTGGCGGCGATGGGGGCGGAGTTGCCGCCGGTGACACAGATTCACATGCCGCTGGTGAGACGGATTCCTATTGTCACGTGGGCCGATCCCGCGCCGATCAAGCAAGGACAGCCTTTGACGGGAAGGGAACTGGACGCGATCACCAGTGTGTCGGGAACGCTGATCTACACTCCCGGCCCTGGATACGTGCCTCCGCGTGGATCGTGCACCCTTTCGGTGCAGTTCATTCCCAACGATTCCAAGCGATACGACACAGCTTCGGCGACGGCCGTGGTGCAGGTCGAGTAGAGGCGGGTTCCCCAGCACTCGAGCGGATTGGGCGCGCAAAGGGCGATTGGCGTCAGCGAGACATTTCTGCGTTGAATTGGGAGGGCTGCTGCGGCGTGGACCTTGGCCTATAGATGTTTTTCCACTTGACATAATGTTTGACTTACATAACAATTAATTTTGTAAATGAATCCAGCTAACCAGAAGGGGCCCGGTGAGAGCGGTTTGTATAACCGTATTGCGGTGCTGCGGGCGGAGCGCGGCATCAGCCGGCAGGAACTGGCGGAGGCGATGGATGTGAATTACCAGACCATCGGCTTTCTGGAGCGGGGAGAATACAGCCCGAGTTTGAAGTTGGCACTGGCGCTCGGGGAGTATTTCGGGCTGCCGGTTGAGGCGATCTTCTCGAAGCAGCCGTTTCAGCCGTTGAGCCAGCAGGTGTACGGGACGAGAAGCGGTGAAGGGGAGAAGCAGTCATGATCTACAAGCGAAGGTTCCTCGGGATGTCTCTTAGCCCTCGCATTAACCGCCGCCTGCTTGTGACGAGTTGGTGGCTTAGTGTCGCGCTTTTCTTTGGCGTGGCGGCCTATCTCCTGAAAGATCAGCGTAGCTGGCCGAATTCTGTTCTGACTGGATACATCAACCTCTTTGCACTTCTCGCGATCAACTCACTCGGCATGTTCGTGTGGGCGCCAAGACCCGATCCTAAGAAGTTTTCCGCAGGCATCCGAACGCTGTTCGATGCTGCATTGCGCGCAGAAATGAAAAGGAACCCGCCCGCCGACGAACGGGAGGAGCGTCAACGGGACAAAGCAACCC
Source organism: Occallatibacter sp. (assembly GCA_049510095.1). GTDB lineage: Bacteria > Acidobacteriota > Terriglobia > Terriglobales > Acidobacteriaceae > Telmatobacter. The sequence goes on along the minus strand of JBEKZG010000049.1, from coordinate 8,172 downwards.
GAAGGGCGTACGAGGTCCTGATTCTGGCGTTCCTGGTGTTTCTTTTCCTCCACTTTTACGGGTTGATGCCGCGCGCGCGTGTTTTTCGCGATCTTCTTGCTTGGTTTGTCTTCTTCGCGATCTTGAACCTGCCGAATGCAGTTTATCTCTGGAACGAGCCGGATATGGAGGAGCCGCAATGAGAGCTGAATTTTTTCTGTTGGGTGAGCGTATCAGCATGGCTTCGCGCGCACGGCGGCGCTGGCTGGTCGTCCTGGTCTATGCCGGATTGGCCGCGGTCATGACGGGGGGCTGGTTTCTCGATCATTGGCAAGGTTTGAGCGCGATCTTGCTGTATTGCGCCGCGAGCGTGGCGAACAGCAACTTTTTCGGCGGTATTGGTGGGTTTGGGGGTTTGCTTAGACCTTTCATTAGCAAGCCGACTTTGAAGTTGCCAGCACCTGGGGTGCGGCTGCTGCGATGGGGCCTTCGACCGGCGCCGCAGTTCAACGCGAAGGACTGCCGCAACGATGAGCGCGAATTGCACGAGCGCGACCACGCCCATTACCTGGCTTACCGCGTGCTGATTGCGGGGCTCGTTGTTCTATGGCTTACAGGTATCCTGGTACTGTTGTCGCCGCGCCGGATGCCCGCCAATCTGGTGCTCTTCGGCCTGCTGATGGCAACCTTGACCGTTGCACTCACACTGCCGCAGGCGATTCTGCTCTGGACGGAGCCGGATATGGAGGCGGAAGGGTGATTGCCGCACCCTATCGCATTAAACCCATTCTCCCTGGCACATGAGGGGCTCGGCGAGGCCGGTGGCGGTGATTCCGTCGATGTCGAGCTGGGCGGAGCCGATCATCCAGTCGACGTGGATGAGGCTGTCATTCGCGCCTTTGGCGGCTAGCTGGTTGGGGGTGAGCTTGTCGCCGTCGCGGAGGCACGAGGAATAGGCCTGGCCGAGGGCGATGTGCGAGGCGGCGTTTTCGTCAAAGAGTGTGTTGAGGAAGAGCATGCCGCTGGCGGCAATGGGGGAGGAAGCTGGGACGAGCGCGACTTCACCGAGGCGGCGCGCGCCGTCGTCGGTGTCGATGAGGCGCCGAAGGACTTCCTGACCGCGGGAAGCGCGGGCCTCGACGATGCGGCCTTCAGCGAAACGGACCTGAATGCCTTCAATCATGGTGCCCTGGTGGGAAAGCGGCTTGGTGGCGGTGACGGTGCCGTCAGCGCGGTCTTTGTGGGGCGTGGTGAAGACCTCTTCCGTGGGCATGTTGGGAACGCAGTAGAGACCGTTGCCGGCGGTGGTGCCACCGCCGAGCCAGAGGTGATCGTCGGCGAGGCCTAGGCGGAAATCGGTGCCGGGGCCGCGATATTGAAGATAGGCGTAGCGCTTTTCGTTGAGGTGCGCGGCACGGGAGTGGAGGCTGGCGTCGTGAGTCTTCCAGGCGGCGACGGGATCGGGGCTGTTGATACGGGTGGTCTGGAAGATGGCTTCCCAGAGATTGGCGAGGGCCATGTCGGGCGCGTCGTTTGGGAACATGGAAGCGGCCCAGGCGGGAGTGGCGCCGGCGACGATGGTCCAGTTTATGGCATGGCGGGTGATGAGTTCGAGGGCGGGGCGATAGGCTTGGGAGACGGCGCGATTGGCGCGGCCGACTTTCCCCGGATCTTCATTGGAGAGCAGGGAGGGATTGCCGCCGGCGATGGCCAGGCGGGCCGCGCCGCTTTTGAAGGCAGCGCCCATGCCGTCGTAGAGCCATTTGGCGGCGTGGTCGAAGCTCGCGTCGGGGGCGTACCGATAGCGCATGAGTGCGGCATCGTCGTCGGTGTAGAGGGTGGTGACGAGGGAAGCGCCGGCGCGGTAAGCCTGCTCGGTGATGCGGCGGGCCAGGGGCACGGAATCGAGCGAGGCGGTCATGACGAGCTCTTGGCCTGGCTGGAGGCCAAGGCCGACGCGGACGGCGACTTCGGCGAGGAGGTCGAGCTTTTGCTGTTTGGTGCGCTTTTGAGTTACTATGGCGGTCTCAATCATTGTTGATTCCTCTCGGACGTGGCTCTCCCGTGTTTTTCAGAATAAATGTCCGCAGAGGCTGGATTGGCTGTGAAGTTGTGCCGATGAAGCTGAACAGGGAATCCGATGCACCAAGCGGGAAAATCTCAAGAGCCCGAGGTGGAGGCGGCCCGGGTTGCAAGATTGGTAACGAGGGTTTGGAAACGGGTATCTCTCGTGGATGCTGCTATTTACTTCGGAGTTACTGTGGAAAAACCGTGCGCAGGGGCCGAAGCGGATAAACTTTGGTAACATTTTATTAATGTTACCAAAGTTCTTGCATTGTACGAAAAAGAGGATAAAATCAACTAACAGCAATGTTTCGGGGAAAAGAGCATGCAGTCAGATACGCAATGTGCATCTCTCCTTTGCTGGCAATACTGGTTGCAGTCAAATGACATCTCTTTCGCCTTAGTAACTTTCGGGAGCTGCGCAACACCCACTTTGTTGTAGGTTGGAGTGGTGGAATCAACAAAGCTCGACTCACAGACGATTTCTTAGGTTGAGACTAACCGGCGAAGAACGCTGGAGTCGACAGCGGAAGGCACTGTCATGACTTCAGACTCATCACAAAATGTCGATACAAAGTTTCCGGAGTATCCGGATTTCTTTGATGTAGGGACACTGTCGATCGCATTGATCGGCCCGGACGAACCGCTGCGGAAGGCGGTGGCCCGCTCTCTGGCCGATTGCCGCGCCGGGGGAGAAGTTCGCGAATTTTCTTCTTATCCGCCGAGCCTTGACGATGTTCCGCGGCTGTTGGATGAGCATTACAACGTCATCATCATCGATCTGGAGAGCGACCGGGAATACGCACTCGAGCTAGTGGAGAGTGTCTGCGCGAACGGCGCAGCGACCGTGATGGTCTATACGGCGCGGGAAGATCCCGAGCTGATTCTGCAGTGCATGCGTTCGGGCGTCAGGGATATCCTGACTCTTCCTTTTGCGCCGAGTACTGTAGCGGCGGCGCTAATTCGGGCTGCGGCGCGCCGTCCGGCCTACGCGCCGGTCACCAAGAAGACGGGCGGCCGGGTGATGGCGTTCCTGGGCTCGAAGGGCGGGGCGGGCGTAACGACAATCGCCTGCAATTTTGCAGTGGCGCTGGCCCAGGACACTTCGCAGAGCACAGTGCTGATCGATCTCGACCTGCCGCTTGGAGACGCCGCGCTAAATCTGGGACTGGAAGCGGAATACTCGACCATCAGCGCACTGCAGGAGACAGCGCGCCTGGATTGGAGTTTTCTGTCGAGGCTTCTTGTGGAGCATAGTTCAGGCCTGAAGGTTCTGGCGGCTCCGGGAAAGTTCCCGCAATATCAGGCATCGAACGAGTCGATTGAGAAGCTGTTGTCGGTTTCGCGCCAACACTTCGACAACGTGGTGATCGATGTGGGGTCGAAGCTTGATTACGTGGGAACGGTGCTCAAGGACACGAGGACGATTTATCTGATCACGCAGGCCTCAGTTCCCGAATTGCGGAATTCCCATCGGCTGATCAACCAATTTTTCAGCGGCGGGAGCCCGAACCTGGAGATTGTGATCAACCGGTACCAACCACACAGCCTGGGCGTGGGCGACGAGCATATTACGAAGGCCCTGGCGCGACCGGTGCAGTGGAAGATTCCGAACGATTATGCCGCTGTGCGGCAGATGCAGAACACGGCGACTCCGCTGGTGCTGGGAGACTCGCCACTATCACGCCGTATCCGGGAGATGGCAGGCGCCATTACCGGTCAACAAGTGCCCCAAACCAAGAAGAAGGGCTTCAGCTTCAGAGGCTTGGGCAGAGGCGAAGCGGCGAAAAATGGAGCCGCCGAAGAGACGTCCCCCATACCAAAAGTTGTTCCTCGTCTAAATGGCGCTGCGTCTTTGTCGATTACGCCGCGGCCTGACACCTATTCGAAGGCACCGGAGCCGTCCGTCTACACCCCTCCCTCGCGGACCCTGATTCCGGCTGAACCGTTCACGTTTTCAGAAGAGCCTCCCCAAGAGGAGATCCCTGACGACGACGAATTCGAGATCGCAAAGGGGGATAACTTGCCAAGCAACACAGCCAACCAACAAGGCGGACCTGAAACGCGCATCTACAAGGGAGTCATGTATGTGAAGGGCGCGGACGGGCAGTGGCACCTCAAAAAAGAGGATGTTTACGAAGCGCCTCAAGAAGAGCCCAGCGAGCCCATTCTAGAAACGCCAGAGATTCAGTGGCCAGCGCCTGCGCCGATTTCCTACGGCACCGCGCTCAGCGCGACTCAGCTAAACGCTGCGTCGCCGGTTCAGGGACGATTCGAGTACGCTCCTTCCAAAGGCTATGTGCTGGCGACTGGAACGCATACGATTTGGGTCACGTTCGTTCCCGCGGAACCCGAGAAGTACGCAACGGTGCAATCGTCGGTGCAACTGACGGTGACCATGGCGACGCCGATCGTCAGGTGGCCGACGCCGAGCACGATCACCTACGGCACACCGCTGAGCGCTGCGGAGCTCAATGCCACGTCGCTGGTTCAAGGAGTATTCACCTATTCCCCACGTATTGGCGACGTACTTCCACCTGGTGTTCACACGCTGAGTGTGAACTTTACGCCGGCGGACACCAGAAAATACACCTCGAAGCAGGCGACGGTGCAATTGAGTATCCGGAGAGCGACGCCGGTCGTGACATGGCGCACGCCGGATCCGATTTCTTTCGGCACCGCACTGAGCGTAAAGGAACTATGCGCCACGGCATCGGTTCCGGGAAGTTTCTCGTACACGCCCGGCATAGGGGCCGTGCTGTCAGCGGGAACGCATAATCCGCTGGTGATCTTCACTCCGGCAGAGAGTGAGAACTACACTACGGCGCAGGCGATGATAACTCTGACGGTGACCAAGTCAAAGCCGGTGATCCGATGGGCGACACCTGATCCGATAGCCTACGGCACGGCGCTGAGCGACAGTGAATTGAATGCGACAGCTTCAGTTGCGGGAACATTCACTTACTCCCCGGCCAAGGGCGAAGTGTTGCAAGCGGGCGAGCAGACACTTTCAGTGACATTCACACCTGCCGACAGCGTCGACTATATAGCGGTAACCGCGACTGCGCAGATCTCTGTAACCAAAGGAGCGCCAACCACGATCACGTGGCCGACGCCCGCGGAAATCACCTATGGCACCCCACTGAGCGATGTGGAACTGAATGCGACGGCATCCGAGCCGGGAACATTTGGGTACACGCCATCGGTTGGGGAGGTGCTGACGCCGGGAACGCATACACTCACAGTGGTGTTTACTCCGACGGATACGAACTTTCCCGCATCGGAGGCTTCAGTGCCTCTGGTGGTGCAGAAGGCGTCGCCTGTGATTACATGGCCGCCGCCGTCTCCAATTCCCTGCGGCACGTCGCTCAGCGAGGTTGAGTTGAATGCGACGGCATCCGTGGGGGGAACCTTTGAATATTCTCCGGGCGCAGGCAGTGTGCCAAGAGCGGGGATTCAGACGCTCTCGGTCGTATTCACTCCGAACGAAGGCTCGAAGTACACATCGGCGCAGGCCACGGTCAAGCTCACGGTGACCAAGGCGAAGCCGGTGATTACCTGGACCACGCCGGCGCCAATCACCTACGGCACTCCACTGAGCGAAGCGGAATTCAATGCCACGGCTTCGGTACCCGGCTCATTCAGTTTCACACCAGCCAAGGGCACGGTCCTGACCACGGGGACGCAAACGCTAGAAGCGGTTTTCACTCCCCAGGACATCGCGAACTACGACACGGCGCACGCAAGCGTCCCACTGGTGGTAACATCATTACCTAACCTCGAGACGCTCACGCGCACGCCGGTGGAAGCCGATGTGGACGATATATCGCGGCTTCTTCAGGTAAAGGGAGCGGTGGCGGGACCGATGCGACGGATTCAGAACAGTTCTCTTCTTGAGGAAGCGGCCCATTCCGCGGGAGCCCGGTACCCGGGGCCTGAAAACTCGAACCGCAACGACCGGGGGGAATATAACGCACAAGTGTTACAGACGGGGAACGCAAATAACCGGACAATTGAACCGGAAACGCGCACTTACAAAGGCGCTACATATGTGAAAGGAAATGACGGCCAATGGCACCTCAAGCAAAACTAGAGGAAACGGTCCCATCGACGCTTCCTGACAATTTCGACTCATGGGATGGCGGGGAGGCTCAGCCTCCAGCGACCCTGCCTGACGACTTTGACAGCTTCGACGAGACTTCGGATGCTGACACCAAAGAGCCTGCGCCTTCGACACCCGTAGTTTTGCCTGCGGCGAGTAAGGCGCTGGACACCACTGCCGCGCGCGCATCGATAGCGCCGCCGTCCACCCCCGCCGTGAAGCCGGCCGTGAAGCCCGCGGCGAGCCGGGCGCCGGAAGTGAAAGCCAAGCGGCCGCCTGCGCCCGTACAGGCGAAAGTGGCGGAAGTTATTCCGCCGCAAAGGCTTAAGGTGGCAAAGGCTGAGCCGAAATTTGTGCCTGTAGTGGATGAGCCGGAGGAGGAAGAACCGAGCAAGGGTAAGAATCCGATGATGATGATGATCATCGGGGCGGTTGTTGTGGTTGCTTTGATTCTGGCCGTCGCGATTCCGATGATGCTGCGCAAGGCGCCAGAGAAGACGGCGCAAGTGGCCATGACGCAGCCGGTGGTGAGTTATACGGCGGACGCACCGCCATCGGCGACTCCGGCGGGAACACAGACGCAATCGAAGCCGACGCCGGCGGCGCCGTTGCAGACAACCGCTGGGACGCCGGCGACAACTGCGCCGGAAGCACAGACGCCCTCTGTGCAGCCGGACATGATGAACAGCCAATTGAATGCTCCTTCGCGGATTTCGAGTGACATCAAGTCTCCCAACAAGGATACGGCGCCACCTCCGACGAGCTTTGGAGCAGGAGGATTGGAAGGCCTGGGCGGCAGTTCGGGTACCGGGGTTGGCACGGTATTTGGCGGGCAGTCTGGACCGAAGGTAAAGATTGCGACTCCCAGGTTTGTGACGATCTCTTCCGGTGTGGCCCAGGGAATGCTCGTTCAGAGAACAACGCCGGTGTATCCGCCCATTGCGAAAACGGCCCGTGTGGCTGGGACGGTAGTGTTGGAGGCGACCATCTCAAAGAACGGAATGGTGGAAGGCCTTCGTGTGGTGAGCGGACCGGAGATGCTGCGGCAATCCGCGGTGGATGCGGTGCGCACTTGGCGCTACAAGCCCTACAAACTCAATAACGAGCCGGTAGAAGTGGAAACCACAGTGAATGTTGTTTTTTCATTGGGCGGATGAGCTGACGACGCACCGAGGCACCATGTATCGCTGTCAGACTACGATGGCGATTTTTGCGCGCTTGCCGAGGCGGACGACGAGGCGGGTGGGGAGTGCGGGGAGCGAGATCAGCGAGCTGCCGGCGACTTCACCATCGAGCTTGACGGAGTTTTCCGCTATCTTTCGGCTGGCTTCGGCACCGGAAACGGCAAGGCCGAGATGCACCAGAAGCTTGGGTAATCGAATCTGGTTCGGCTCCGGACCAGCTATATCCGCATAGGCTACAGCGATCTCCTCTAGGTTTTCCACGGTTTCTTTCTGTTGGAACATTCGCGCCCAGTCTTGATCAGCAGCCTGTGCTGCGTCTTCGCCGTGGAAACCGGCGGTGATGGTGCGGGCGAGGCGCTTCTTGGCTTCCATGGGATGAAGCTTCCCGGCGGATACCGCGGCTTCCAGCGCGTCTACCTCAGACTGGCGGAGGTCGGTGAGGAAGACATAGTACTTCCACATCAAGCCGTCGCTGATGGACATGAGTTTGCCGTACATTTCCGCGGGCGGCTCGTTGATGCCGATCGCATTTCCCAGCGATTTCGACATCTTTTGCACGCCGTCAAGCCCTTCGATGAGCGGCGTCATGAGGACGATTTGTGACTTCTGACCGTAGTGGCGCTGGAGTTCGCGGCCGGCCCCGAGGTTGAAGCGCTGGTCGGTGCCACCTAGCTCGACGTCGCACTCGAGGGCGACAGAATCGTAGGCCTGCATGAGGGGATAGAGCAATTCGTGAAGGCTAATGGGCTGCTCGGCCTGGAAGCGTTTGTGGAACTCGTCGCGCTCCAACATCTGAGAAACGGTGAAGTGTGACGCAAGGTGGATGGTCTGCTCATAGCCCAG